>JAYVJN010000032.1:0-10863 GCA_043769325.1 Acidobacteriota bacterium | reverse complement strand
AACGCGCCGGCAGCGGGTTATTATTCGATAGATTTTCCGGCGGCAGGGGCGCAAACACTGGAATTACGCACGTTGGACAACGCGCCGGTGCGAATTTTGGGCATCGTGGCGGAAAATCACGCCGCGCCGGGCGTCACTTATGACCCGTTGGGCATCAATGGCGCGCGGCTCAAGCGTTGGCAGACCTGGAACGCGGCGGTCATCAACGATAATTTGCGCGAACGCCGCCCCGATTTGGTCATCCTGGCTTACGGCACCAACGAAGTGGCCGACGGCGATTGGACGCCCGAAGCTTACACGCGCTTGTTGGTCAACACCGTGCGGCAAATTCGCGCCGCCGCGCCTGCTACGGCGGTGCTGATTTTCGCCCCGCCCGAACGCGCCGACAACGCGCTTTCGGTTCAGCGAATGCCCGCTTTGGTTGAGGCGCAACGCCGCGCCGCGCTCACAAGCGGGGCCGCTTTTTGGAACGGTTACACGGCGATGGGGCCAATGAGTTCGCTGATTGCTTATAAGTTAGGGCTTTCAGACCGCGTGCATTTGTCGGGTTTAGGTTATCAACGTCTCGGCGGATTGTTTTACACCGATTTGCTGGCGGCCTACAACGCCACACAGCAACGCCCGCGCCGTTTGCCGCGCTAAACTTGCCGGACGGCGTTTGGCAATGCGGAAATTTCGCATTATTCTATGTTTAGTACCAATTATTCGGGCGCGTCTCAACCGTAAGAGACCCCGCTTCTTTCTGTGGACAAGCACAGTTGCGAAACCGTGCAGGTCGTGACACAGACTGATGCCAGGACGCTGGCAGCCATTTCACAAAGCGGCGAAAATGGGAATCGTTCTAGCCAGGGGAAGATGGTAAGAAGTGAGGAGTAGGGGAGTGGGGAGTAGGGAGTAAAAACCGAAAGCTTGGTTATTTCTAAGTTGAACAGAAATATGACGTAGCGAATAGTTTTCGCTACTCCCCACTCCCTAACTCCCCTACTGATTTTGAGGTAACGGAATGTCTTTAACTAGCGGCAAATACTTAATTTTTCTCGCCGCCGTCTTTTTACTCTATTGGTTGGTGTCGCGTTGGCGCAAGGCGCAGGTCGTGTTGATTTTGGCGGCCAGTTATTATTTTTACGCGCTCTGGAACTGGAAATCGCTGGCCCTGATTTTTGCGCTCTCGACAGTAGATTTCCTGACGGCTTACGAAATTGGCAAGACCGATAATAAACGGCTCAAAAAAGCCATGCTCTGGTTGAGCGTCGCCACCGACATCGGCGCGCTTTTCACTTTCAAATACTTCAATTTTTTCAGCGCGTCGCTGACGGAGTTATTTAACAAATTCGGTTTAGAGACTTCGCACCAGGTTTTGCATCATTTTGTTTTGCCGCTTGGTTTGTCGTTTTTGACTTTTCGCTCTTTGAGTTACGTTATTGACGTTTATCGCGGCACGATGAAGCCGACGCGCCGTTACCTGGATTATCTGGCGTTCGTGGCCTTTTTCCCGACATTGATTGCCGGGCCGGTGGTGCGCGCCAAAGAGTTGTTGCCGCAATTGGTCGAAAAAGCGCGGTTGACCAGCGAGGAAGGCACGCACGCCATTTTCCTCATTATGCTGGGTTTCGTGAAAAAGTTGTTGATTGCTGATTATCTGCAACACAACCTGGTGGAGCGCGTTTTCGATACGCCCGCGCTCTATTCAAGCGTCGAAACGCTGGTCGCAATTTATGGCTACACGCTGCAAATTTACTGCGATTTTTCGGGTTACAGCGACATCGCTATCGGTTCGGCGTTACTTTTGGGTTTCCGTCTGCCGTTGAATTTCAACTCGCCTTACCGCGCGGTGAGTTTGCCGGATTTCTGGCGGCGTTGGCACATTACTTTGTCGAATTGGCTGACCGATTACGTCTATTTTTCCATCGGCGGCTTACGCAAACGTCCGTTTAATCTTTACCGCAACCTGATACTGACGATGCTCCTCGGCGGTTTGTGGCACGGCGCGGCGTGGTCTTTCGTCTTGTGGGGCGGGTTGCACGGGCTGGGTTTGACGGTCAACCGTTGGTGGGAAAACCGCCGCCGCCGGCTGAAACAAAAACCACGCCAGGATTGGTGGATTAAAGCTTTATGTATTTTGGCAACATTCCACTTTGTCTGTTTTACCTGGGTTTTCTTTCGCGCCGGCAGCCTGGCGCAAGCCGGCGCGATACTGTCGCGTTTGAAGGCTTGGCAGTTTTCCGCGCCTAATCTGTCGTGGCAGGTTATAACTATGATAGCGATTGGCTTTCTGGCGCACTGGTTTCCACGCAACGCGCTGGACAAACTGCGCGACGGTTGGACGTGGCTGCCCGCGCCCGTGCAAGCCGCGTTTATACTCGCTCTCGCGGTTGGCCTCAGCAAATGGTCAAGCGCGGAAGTACAATTTATTTACGGCAATTTTTAGAAATAACGCTTTAATTGAGGCCCTATTATGGCGACACCCGCACTTTCCCCGGACGCATTTCACAACGGCGAACCCGGCGCGCTCAAATCCTTGCCGGCGGAGACCGCCGAGACCAAGGTTTTCGTTGCGCCGCAAAGAGCCCCACATATCCTTTTGACCAAACCCACCTGGACGGTTATTTGCGTCATATTATTGGCGTTGTTGCCTTTGGGCGTGCCTTCGCTGGCGCAGTACCGCGAATATTGGCCTGACTTTAAGGAATTTGTCACGTTCAATAGCGGCGCGGCGGCGGGTAATTTGAACGATGTGCCCGGCGGCACGGCGGATGCCTCAGCAGCCGTTGTTTTGCCGCCCGCGCCCGAAGGCAGCGGTGAAATCGAAGACGGCAAAGCCTCGCTCATTCCGTTCTACAAATCTCTCGCGGCAACGGACGCCAAACAGCCCAACGCCATCACGCGCGTCATCCATTACGGCGATTCGCCCATCTGCGCCGACCTTATCACCGGCACGACGCGGCGCAAGTTGCAGCAACGCTTCGGCGACGCCGGACACGGGTTTATACTCGCCAGCCGGCCCTGGGAATGGTATGTCCACGACGGCATCGAATTTGCCAGCACCGAATGGAGCAGCCATCCGATGCTTAACGGCAAATTGCCCGACGGGATGTTCGGCTTGGGCGGCGTGGCGACCCGGGCGACGGGCAGCGGCCAAATCTCGCGCTATGTTCCGGCGACCAACGCCACCAACGGTGTAAACTCTTCGCGCATGGAAGTTTACTACCTCAAGCAACCCAACGGCGGTTCGTTTTCGATGTCGTCCAGCGACGGTCAACAGCAAACCGTCAGCGCGAACGACCCGAACACAGCTTCCGGTTTCGCCGAACTCAAGACCAGCGCGACGGGGCCGCATACCTTTGAAATCAAAAGCGCGGGCGGCCCGGTGCGTCTGTTCGGCGCGGTCTTGGAAAACGACAATCCCGGCGTGGTTTACGACAGCCTGGGCGTCACGGGCGCGTATGCCGGTCTGCTGGCCGTGCAGATGAACGAGCAAAATTGGGCCGAGCAGTTGCAGCACCGTAAACCGAACCTGATTATTCTCAATTACGGCACCAACGAAAGCCAGTACGACGCGCCGGAAAATTTCGTCACTTACGAAACCGACTTGCGCGAAGTGGTGCGACGGATTCGCGCCGCCCTGCCCGAAGCCGCAATTCTCATCATGGCCCCGATGGATAGAGGCCGGCGGGCGGGCGGCGCGATTGTGACGCATCCGGCGATTCCGAAAATCGTCGCCATGCAGCGTCGCGTCGCGCTGGAAACGGGTTGCGCTTTCTTTGACACCTTTACGGCGATGGGCGGAGAAGGTACGATAGCGCGTTGGTATGCGGGCGTAAACGGCGAACGGCTGGTCGGCGGCGATTTGATGCACCCCAAACCAACCGGCGCGGAACTCGTCGGCACATTGGTTTCCGACGCCTTGACCAAAGGCTACGAACGCTATCAGTCAGCCGTCAACACGGCGGCGCAGAAGAAGTAAAAGATAGTTCAAAGTCCAAACAGGAAGCAGCGAAATTTCAAGGAGCACAAAACATGGCTTTGCCAGAAGGATTATTGGAATACCTTAACGAAACGGCGGCGAGCAACGGCGCACAGATGCCGGATGCGCAAACCGACCTCTTTCAAGCGGGCGTGCTGGATAGTTTCGCGCTGGTGGATTTCATCACGGCCCTCGAAGAACACTGCGGCATCAGCGTCCCCGACGCCGACATCAACCCCGCCAACTTCCGCACGCTGGAAGAAATCGAAAACTACGCCCAAAACCATAGTTAATCAAAGTGCTGAGTACTGAGTGCTGAGTGCTGAGGTACGATTAGTTTAGCACTCAGCACTCAGCACTCGGCACTCAGCACTTGCTTTATGCCTTACATCAACGGCACAGGCCGCGCTTTACCCTCGCGCATTGTCACCAACGAAGAAATCGCCGAACGCCTGGGTTTGACGCCCGAACAGATTTACAAATCATCCGGCATTCTGCGCCGCCATTGGGCCGGCGCGGGCGAGACAACGAGCAGTCTGGCCGCCGCCGCCTTGCGCGATGCCCTCAACGACGCGGGCCGTGCGCCGGAAGACGTTGATTATTTGCTCTTTGGCACGATGACGCCTGACCGCTTTATTCCTGGCAGCGCGTCTGCCGTGCAAGCCGCAGTCGGGTTGCGGGAGGTGGGCTGTCTCGACATCCGCGCCGCTTGTGTCAACGCGCTCTATGCTTTGCAATTGGCCCACGCTTTAATAGCATCCGGCGCGGCGCGTTGTGTGGCTATCTGTCTGGCCGAGATTCAATCGGCTTTTCTTGACTTATCGCCCGCCTCCGGCACGCTCTCCATGCTCTTTGGCGACGGCGCGGCGGCTTTGATTGTGACGAATGAACCCACCGCCGGCGCGCTGGAAATACTTGATGTCCATCTCGCCACTGACGGCGCGCACACCGACGATTTGGGATTGCGCGGCCCCGGCACGGAGTTCGGCGCGTCGCCCGAAGACCCCGCCGACTGTTTCCCGCGCATGAACGGCCAGGCTGTTATCATTCACGCCGGACGCAAAATTATCGCCGCTTGTAACGAAGTCTTACAGCGCAACAACTTAACCGTCAACGACATACGCTGGCTCGTGCCGCACCAGGCCAACGCCAACTTACTCGCGCAAATCGCCCGCAACCTCAAATTCACCAACCCCGACGGCCTCGTCTCAGTCATCGCCGACACCGCCAACACCTCTTCCGCCTCAATGGGCCTCGCGCTCCACGAACTGCGCCATACCAAACGCCCAAACACAGGCGATTACATACTTCTCCCAGCCTTCGGGGCCGGTTTCACTTGGGGCGCGGGCCTCTGTCGGAGTTCCTAGCCGACAAACCCTTCTTTGACAATAGGCTTCTTTCAAGAGTAAGAGTTTAACCGGATTCGCCTTGTCTTTACCTGGCTTATCCTATTCATTCCGTTAAGATTATTTGTAAAGATAAGATGGCAATTGAAACTAAAATACTCCGACCTAGTGATGTGGCTGTTTTGCAGCACCTCGCAGAAGGCGTTTTTGCCGACCCGCTTGACCCACAGGCCACACGGGAATTTCTCAACGACCCGCGCCACCATCTGGCCGTCGCCATCGTGGACGGATTAGTCGTTGGCTTCGCTTCGGCGGTTCATTATATCCATCCCGACAAACGTTTCCCGGAAATGTGGATTAACGAAGTAAACGTAGCCTCCGATTATCGAAGGCGCGGCTTAGGCAAAGCCGTCGTGGGCGCGTTGCTGAAACTGGCGCGTGAGATGAATTGCACCGAAGCCTGGGTACTCACCGACAAACCCAATACGCCGGCGATAAAGTTGTACTCCTCGCTTGACGGCATCGAAGCCACAAATGATGGCGCGATGTTTACCTTCTTTCTTGATTAACCGGACAAATCAAGGCCGCTATACACTTCAAGAAAAAGAATTTAACGCAAAGGCGCAAAGACGCAAAGGGAACAAAGGGATTAGCTTCATAGCCGGCGTAATTCTTTTTCTTGAAAGATATAGCCAGTAGAAGAAGATAAGCGGGTGAGCAAAAGTTATCAGGTATTATAAAAGTTAGAGTTACGCCTTGAGGCGTGAGCAACTGCCGCGCTGCGCTGGCAGTTGCACGGCTGAAGCCGTAACGCTGAGCGAAAACAAAACGCCGCAAAACTTTTGCCCACCTGCTTAGTTTCGGCTGTGTTGCTTGTGAATAAAGATTTTCGCGCTCCGCGCTCATAGGTAGGCGGGGACGCCTGCGGCCCCAGAGTTGTTGCGCTTTGGCGTGAGGTTTGCCACAATCGGCGAACCCTGGCGGCTACGCGAGCGTTTAGGGAAATCAGGCGGGAGGACGTGAAGTTATAGACATATTCACTAAAAAGAATCTGTTGTTCGCTATCGGCAGCATCGTGTTTGCCACGTTTCACGGTTACGGCGCGGCGTGGCTGGCGATACGGATGCTCTTTCGTCCGCGCCAAGCCGTTAAGCTGTGGGGCTTTACGGTCTGGCCGCAAGGCATGATTCCGCGTCACCGCGAACGCCTGGCGCAGTCCATCGGCAACGCCGTAGGCAACGAATTGGTGTCGCAGGATACGGTTATTGCCGCTTTGTTTGAGACCGATTTCTTCCGGCGCAAGATTGAAAGTTTCGTGCAGAGCTCGTTGCAAGATTTACTTTCGCGTTCGTATCCGTCGTTGCTGGAAGCCTTGCCCAACGCGGCCCGTGCGCCGGTGCTGGAAGCGGTGGCGTCGCTGCAAATACGGTTGGCGCAGTATTTAGCGGGAATTCTGAAAGACGAAGAGGCCGCCGCAGCGATTCGCGGTTTCGTCACGCGGCGCGTGGATGATTTGCTGGCGCAATCGTTAGACGAGACGGTCGGGCCGGAGAATTTCAACAAAGTGCTGGGCTTTGCTGAAGGACAATTCAACAATCTGGTCACGGAAGAAGGTTTTCGCGGCAAGGTGCGCGGCTTTGTCGGCGGGCGCGTGGACGATTTGACGCAGAGCCAAGCGACGCTGGCACAACTATTTACGCCTGATACCGTCGCGCTCTTGAAAGACCGTGCGGCGCAAGCCGTCCCGCCCGTAGTGCAAAATTTGGCCGAAATCGCGGCCAGCGAACGCACCCGCACGCGCATCGGTTCGCTTATTAAACGCGAGGTTGATGAATACTACGAAGACCTTTCGCTCATCAAAAAAATCTTCATCTCGCGTGAGCGCATACACGGCGAGGTGGACGAATTGGTCAACAAAACGCTGCCCCTGAAAATCGAGGAATATTTGCGCGGCGCGGCCTTTGCCGAAGACGCGCAAACCTTTCTGAATGATACAATTGACGATGTGTTGGCGCGGCCCGTCAATGAAATCGTGGGGCAAATCGCGCCCGACAAACTGGAACTCATCAAAGAGCAAGTAGCAGAGCGCGTCATCGAAATCGCGCAGGGCCAGGCGTTGGCGACATCAGTTTCAGCCTACGCGACGGACGCCCTGGAAAGTCTGCGTCCGCAAACCATGCGCGACGTGCTGCAACGCACCCACGCCGACGCGGAAGAACGCTTCAAAGGCTTTCTTGTCAAAGGTTTGCTGTCTATCATGGCGCGGCCCGAAACCATCCAGACGCTCAACGGCATCCTCAACGCGCAAGTCGAACGGCTGCTCGTGACGCCCATCGGACGCCTCTCCGACCACATTCCCGCCGACACCAGCGCACAAATCAGCCAGGTTATCGCCGAACAAATAAATTTAGTGGCCCGCGAACGGCTGCCGGCGGCTTTGGCGGAATTCGACATCGGCGGCATCGTGCGCCGCAAAGTCGCGGATTATCCACCCGAAAAGCTGGAAAAACTGGTGCTTTCCATCGCCGAGCAGCATCTCCGCACCATCGAATTTTTCGGGGCCGCTATCGGTTTTATCCTCGGCATCGGGCAAGTTTTAGCCGCACTCTTGGTGTTTTCCAAGTGAAACGGCTGCGTTTTTGCAGACTGTCTGTAAATTGCGCCAAACAGAGGCTTGATGTATGCTTTGCCACAGTTTGCAGACGGGGGTAGCAGCAATGAGTAACGAGATATTGACGGAAGTTTCCCGCATGACACGCGAACAGAAACACGATTACATACGAGAACTGGCGCGGCAACAAGGCGTGAAACCGATTGAGCGAATCGAAGATTTACAAGGCGATTTCTGGCCCGAAGAAGAAAGCGTGGATGAGTTTTTGGCTTGGGTGCGCGAAATTCGTCAACAAGATACCATCGGAGCATCTAAGTGAGCAGCCCATTGCCAAACGATATTGTGGTGGTTGATACCAATATCGTCTCCTACATCTTCAAAAAAGACACGCGGGGTGTGCTATATGAGCCACATATAGCTGGCAAATTAGCTTTGATAGCCGCACAAACACTGGCTGAACTTGAACTCATGCCTTTGAATAACAACTGGGGCGTGAAAAAACACCAGGCTTTGCGCGACTACACAAAAAAGTTCGTTTTTGTTGAAGCCAACGAAACTATTTGTCTCTTTTGGGCGCAGATTCAAGCGCGCGCCAAAGGCATCGGGCGACCTGTTTCCGTAGGCGATGCCTGGATTGGGGCCACCGCGCTGGCGTATGACGCGCCGTTAATTACCCACAACCCGGACGATTTTAAGCATATCACCGGCCTCGCCATTATCACCGAAAAATAGTTTCAATCACACAGCAAAATAGACATCAGTTGCATCAAGTCTCACCGCTCCATCATTTTGCAGCTTTTCCAGATGTGCCAGAACTGCGCGTTCGGCCATTGGCAGAGCTTTGGGGTGCACGTCGGTATAGACCTCAGTGACGATTGCCGCAATGGTATTTGCGCCCGCTTGGATGGCACAGAGGATATTGGCTTCGCGTTCCAGGCGGTGGGCGATGTATTCGTCAATCTTGGCGTGGGGTGTGGCGATAATCGGGCCGTGCGCGCCGAGGAGAATGGTTAAATAAGGCAGCGCACGCATCCTCGCCAGCGAAGCGAGATAGTCGCGCATATTGCCTTCGGGCGGGTCAATCAGGACTGAGCCGAGTCCGACGATGTTGTCGGCGGTGATGAGCGCGCCCGTCGCTTCCTCGTAAAAGCAGAGATGCCCGCGCGCGTGGCCTGGCGTGTGCAGGGCGCGCAGGGTGAGCGTGGGGATATAGTCCCAACCGCGCAGGGTGATAAGTTCTTCATCTTCAATCAGACGGTCAACCGGAATGGCGTGGCCCAACGCTTCTGCGGTCAAACGGTGCGCGGCTAGCGGCACATTGCCGCCGAGGTGTTGCCGCAAAGCGTTCGCGCCGCCAACGTGGTCGGGATGCAGGTGCGTGAGAATGATTTCGCGCAACTCGCGGCCCTCAGCCAGAAAATCGTCAACACACTGCGCCAGCGCGATTTGCTCATCTTCGTAAGGCGAGGCAGGGTCAATGACGACAAATTCGCCGCCGCCGACGAGGTAACAATTGGTATGCGTGGCGGGCGGTTTGGTGGGCGTGCGGACGGGGAAACACAGGAAGCCGGGCCGGAATTCGATGCGGCGCGGCACTTCGCCATGCGCTTGCGGGAGAGAGAGAAAACGCTCGGTCATGTCGTCTGTTAGACCGTTGCTGACAGTCTTTAGCCCGTGCAGAATGGGCGGCACGATGACGACCTCGGCGCGTTCCCAGCGTTTGACGGCTTCGCTTGCGGCAATCCATTCGCCCGCTTCCAGTTCGCCGCCGTCTTTCGGATTGGGCTGCTGTTTGGGCGGGCAACGCACGAGAAAAAACCAGGTGTCAAAACGGCGTGGCGCAAAGGGCGGCGTCACCCAACGGCCCGCGAAGGTGAAATCCGCCGCGTCCAACTCCAAGCCGTAATGCGCCAATAGTTCGGGCCAAGTCATACGCCCCGAAGTCAAATCGTCCAACACCGAGGCGCGTTGGCCCACCGTCAAAGTCTCTGCGCCCCGCGCCACCAGCACGCCCAATTCTTCAAACAGTTCCCGCGCCGCGCAAGCAATCATGGCATCGCTAGGCGGGTTTTGCACTTTGAACTTTGAACTTTGAACTTTGAACCTAACCGGGACATCGGCGTCCGTCGCGTCGCGTTGGCCGCCGGGAAAGGCGTGAAAGCCGCCGAAAACCATCTTTGCGCCGCGCCGCGCCCAGAAAACTTCGGGATTCGCGGGGTCTGTGCCGGGCCGCAGCAGTATCACGGCGGCGGCGTCTTTCGGTGTTGCAGGTGTTGTCATACAGCAGTTTTCAGCCAGCATCTAGCGGCACTGGCTAGGGTTATCAGGCGAATAAGCGGTGCGCGCAATTACCCAAGGCCGCAACGCGGCAGTGGGCAGTGGGCAGTTAAGAAGCCGCGTTGCGCTAATTCTGCCAGAACCGCCCGCCGTCGGCCTACTGGCTTCAATGCGGAAGCCCGCACTAAGTAAGGGCGCAGCATGAGACGCCCTTACTTCGTGCGGGCTTCCGCATTGGCGGCTATTTTTCTCGTTATGCGGTGTGTGTCCAACTTCCAAATAGCTCCACTAGTGGCAATTGATGAACCGCCCCGAATTATTTACAGGTACAACTCGTTCGTTGGGTGGCGTCAGCGTCTTCACCTCTGCAACTCTTCGTTAATCAAACCTTTCAAATCAGCTTCGGAAAGACGCGCCAATTGTCTGCCGTTGACGAAAATCGTCGGGGTGCGCCTAACGCCGAGGCTTTGCCCGTCCTGTTTGTCCCGGGCCAGTTTTGCGGCGTAACGATTTTCCTTGACGGCACTGTTTATTTTGGCGATGTCCAAGCCCAGTTCCAACGCATATTTCTCAAACAAAGCTGGCACATTGGGTGGTTGCGCGGCGGGTGGCGCACCGTGTCGTTCGCCCCATTCCGGCTGGCGTTGAAACAATATTTCCTGCAT
>JAYVJN010000031.1:0-7305 GCA_043769325.1 Acidobacteriota bacterium | reverse complement strand
CGGCATAGCCGCCAGAGGTCTTGTGGTGGCTTGACGGTGAGGCACAGCCTCACCGCACGGTAGGGCGGCAAGCCGCAGATGAGTCGCACTTTCAATTACACCCATCTGTAAAAACAACCGCAATGCCATATACAACGCGAGCGCGATTCATGCTATAAAGCCACAGTCAGCAATTGTTGGTCGGATGGAATTAAAATGAGAGGACACAAACTATGTACAAGAAATTTATGCTAATTGGTTTGACTGTGATTAGCAGCTTGTTATTGATAAATATCGCATTGGCAAGTAAGCAGCCACAAACTCGTAAATCCGTGACAAACAGTAACTGGGAAAAGCGTTGTGGTTGGTTCGAGAATCCCACTCCGAGCAATGCCTGGCTGGTAGATAAGGATGGCGAGTGGACTATCGCCACTCAAGGCGGGCGTCAGGCCGAAGGCGACTGGCCTGATTTCAAGCCCGGGCAATGGGTCAAGACAAATGTTAATTACGGTTACGGATGCGCCTGTATGGAAATCAAAGCGAATCACAAGACTTTTGAAGTTGCTGCGATTAGAAATGCCAAAGCGCGGCCCTTGGCGGTCTGTCGCAAAGATCGCTCACTGCCAAAACCTTAATGGCAGGGCAAAAGCAAGAGGCGCAAAGATATGCAGCCTATATCTTTCAAGAAAAAGAATTTTCGCCACAGATTACACAAATTCCACAGATGATTGATGTTATCTGTGGAATCTGTGAAATTTGTGGCTAGTTCTTTTTCATTGCCAGCAATTCTCACTTTGGCCTGAGACTTGAGTGCGGCGAGCAAACAGCAACGCGGATGAAGCGGATGCGGCAGATAAAAGCGGATTCAGACTCGCCTAAATCTGTTCTTTCCGTCAAATCCGCGTTCTGCCAGGCCGTTGCTGTGGACTCAACACGGGCTTAAGATTGTTTCTTAACCCAAAATGAGAATTGCTGTTTCATTGCGGCACAAAATTGTAATTGATGATTCCGGTCACTTTAACCGGCTTGCCTTCTAACAAAGTAGGTGAAAAACGCGCTGCGCAAGCAGCCTTGAGCGAGGTTGCAAAGAGCAAAGGATGACCGCTTACAGTACGGGCACTGATAACCTTACCCTCTTCGTCAATGATTATCTGCACGCCAACCGTTCCGCCAGCCCGCGCCGCTTTAGCGATAGCTGGATAGGCTGGCTTTGGCAAAGAAACAGCCCTGCCGTTCAAGACGCTGTCACGGGCGGCAGCTTTTTCTTCTCCAGCAGCAGCCCCATACACTTTTCCTAATTTTTCCACGGTTGGCCCTTCGCCGGCTTCGCAAGGTGTGATTGGATTTGTCAAATCAGTTTGATTGCCCATCGTTTCACCCTTTACATCAGATGGCGGTGTGGGCGACGGTGACGGCGTGGCTTCATTTGGTGTGGTTAATTTGAAGGAAGCGAAAAACTTGGCGGCCCATTCTTCGCGGGATTTGAGAATTGTTTCCGGCGTGTCTTTGTCAAATGAGGCGCAGGAAAGGATGTAGAGGCGGCTTTGCACCAGGTACATACGGGCGCGGATAACCGTGCCCATCGGCAGTTTCATGGCGTAGGCCGCGCCCGGGTATTCCTCAAGTTTAATGTTCTCAACGCTCATCAATTCGGACTTGGTGCGGGTCACATTATTATTGATAATGGTGTCAAACAGACGTTTGGGAACCAATTCGCTACTGTTTATCACCGGATAATCCAAATAGGCCAGAAAGTATTCCATTGCCGATTGGAACATAAAATTTTGAATTTCCAGGCTGTAACCAGGCCCTTCATCCCGCGTGGCATATTTTCTTGGCAGACCGGGGAAAAGCAGTTTGAATCGTCCTTCCGACGAGGTAAATTCTTTCCACGCCGCCGGGCTGTAATCAGGGGCTGGCTTGGGCGGCGGTGGCGGCGTGGCATTAGTGACGACGCGCACGCCTTTGACATCGGGCGGGGCCACATTGACCTTTCCTTTAGGCGGCTCCGCGTCGCCGAATACCATTGGCTTGGGACTTGGCGACGGCATGGCTTCTGGCCTGGCGGTAACGATAATTTCTTGCACAGGGGCTGGGCGTTTTTTTGTTTTCTTTTTAGGTTTGGTTTGTGCGGCTAAGGATACCGCGCAGACGGCGGCTAAAGTGAACCAGACAAGCGTGTGGGTTGACTTTCTCATATTTGGGTCTCTTTGTTGTGTCGCTTCAATCCGTGCAATCCGTGTTCTGTTCCAGCCCGCACTGGAAGACGCGCGGGGCGTAGTTTCGGGTTGCTTCGGAGACATTGTTCCACACCCGCGTCGCGCTGTAAACCTCTTTTGTCCAACCAAGTTGACGGCGTTTGCGCCAGACGTATTCGTAGGCTTCGGGTTCGTCCGCGCCGTAGAGGTGTTGGGCTTCGTGGAGCAGCACGACGGCGCGTTCGGTGTCGTCGCGTGGTTTGTCGAAGAAATCGGGGTAAAGCGTGACGATTTGAAAGGGGAAGTTGACGGCGGCGTAGGCGTTTTCGTGGCCGGCGCGACGGTTGAGCCAGTTGTCTGTGCTGCGAAAGGCGGCGGCGTAACGCAGCATTCGCGCTTCGGACGCAAAACCGCGCTCGTCCAAAATCGTGAGGGCGCGTTGCAACGCGGCGTCCTGCTCCGCTGTCAAAGGCGTAGCCGTGAACCTTAGCGAAAGGTAAAAGCCGAGCAATAAAAACAGTATAAGAAACGGCGTCAACATCAGCCGGCGCAAGTATTTGCGGCGACGGCTAACCACCCGTTTGGTCGAAGTCTCCGGCGCAATTTCGCGTAAATCGCCTTGGCAACGTTGGCAAGTGGTGGCGGTGCGAAAATTTATCAGGCCACAGGTTGGACATTCTTTATTCATAACTCAGGCGGGATTTTTGGCAGGTCTGGCATACCCCAAGCAAATTGTAAAACGAAACAGCCAGGTCTGGCTATGTAAAAAATTCACAGTAACTTACAGACAAAAAAGGCTGGCAAACGCGCCAGCCTTTTGTCGCCATCCGATAGCGAATTCTCACCGCGCCGCGCCTTCTAAAAAGGCTTTCAGTTTGCGCGAGCGCGACGGGTGGCGCAGTTTCCGCAGGGCTTTGGCTTCGATTTGGCGGATGCGTTCGCGGGTCACGGCAAAGTGTTGGCCGACCTCTTCGAGCGTGTGTTCCGAACCGGACGAACCCAGGCCGAAACGCATTTTGATGACTTTTTCCTCGCGTGGCGTGAGCGTGGCGAGAACTTCGTCGGTGATTTCGCGCAGGTTGGATTGCACGACGGAATCCGCCGGGTTGAGGATGGATTTGTCCTCGATAAAATCGCCGAGGTGCGAGTCTTCTTCTTCACCGATGGGCGTTTCCAAGCTAATCGGCTCTTGCGCTATCTTCAAGACCTTCCGCACTTTAGAGACGGGAATATCCATCTTCTTGGCGATTTCCTCGCTCGTCGGTTCGCGGCCCAACTCTTGCACGAGGGAGCGCGAAGTCCGTATGAGTTTGTTAATCGTCTCAATCATATGGACGGGAATACGAATCGTTCGCGCTTGGTCGGCGATGGCGCGGGTGATCGCCTGGCGTATCCACCAAGTGGCGTAGGTTGAAAACTTATAGCCGCGCCGCCACTCGAATTTGTCCACCGCTTTCATCAAACCGATGTTGCCTTCCTGAATCAAGTCCAAGAATTGCAGGCCGCGATTGGTGTATTTTTTGGCGATGGAAACGACCAGGCGCAGGTTGGCCTCGACCAGTTCTCTTTTGGCTTGGCCGGTATCGTACTCGCCTATGTTGATTGCCAGCAAAGAGCGTTTGACTTCAACCGGCGGCACTTTGCGTTCGGTTTCCATGTCCTGTAACTCTTTGCGGGCGACAGCGATACGGCGTTTCAGTTCCTTTTCGTCATCACTCTTAGTCTTTTTGTCTTCGAGTTTAGTCTCGCATTTGACGATTTCGCGTTCGTGGACGCGGACTTCCTTTTCCGCTTTGCGGATGGATTCAATTAAGAGTTGCCGCGCCCGTTCGGTCATGTTGAGACCGCGTATTTCTTGGGCGATTTCCAAACGCAGACGGGCTACGCTGCGACGGGCGCGTAGGAGTTTGGCGGTCTTTTTACCATGTGCGGCCTTTTGTTCGGCGCGTAGTTTTTCCCACTCTTTGAGCGCGCCGGCGTATTTTTCGCCAATAACGTCAATGCCTTCCAACGTCCAGCGCAGATATTCGTCGGCCTTATCCTCTTCGCCGCTCAGTTCGGCCTGTTCCGAGAACATCACCATTTCGCGGATATTGAGTTTACCGGCGCGTAGCCGTTGGCCGATGTTAAGCAATGCGTCAACGGCGATGGGCGAACGGGCGATGGCTTTTTGCGTCTTGACCTGGCCGCGTTCGATGCGTTTGGCGATAGTAACTTCGCCTTCGCGGGTTAAGAGCGGCACGATGCCCATCTCGCGCAGGTAAAGCCGCACGGGGTCGTTGGTTTTTTCTAAAGTGCCGGCAGAAAGGTCTAATTCCAGGTCGTCGTCGTCGTCGGCGTCTTCGTTGGGCACCAGTGTGGCGGCCTGTTCGAGCAAGCGTTCGTCGGAATCGCCGACGGAAATGTTCGCGCCGTCCAATTTTTGCAGCACGTCTTCGATGTCGTCCGCCGAAACAAGCGAATCGGGCAACGCGCCGTTGAGAGCGTCAAATGAGAGGAATTTCTTCTCGCTGCCCAGTTCCATCAGACGATCCATCATGTCGTCGCGGTCTTTGTCATCCATGTCCATAATTTTATATGATAAAAAGTTACGTTATGTTTCGTCGCCGCGTCAGGCTGCGTTGGGCGCGCGCAAACTGAGGCGGTATTTTACCCACTGTAAATGCTCTAACGCCAGGTGGTCGCGGCGTGTGGCGTCGCCGGCGCGTTCGGCGTTAGCGAGTTGCGCGGCGATGTCTTGCAACCGCCGCTCCGTCATCATTAAACGTAGCGTTATCAAGCAGTTCTCGGCCTCCGCCAAAAACTCATCCAACGCCTCGCCCTCAGCGCGCGGCTTGTCGTTATGCGCCAGCGCGGGTAATAACTCTTGCGCCCAAGAGTCGTGTTCCAATCTGGCGGCAAGCGCGTCGGCGTCAACCGTTGCGCCTTCGTTGGTCAATTCCGTCACGGCGCGGAAAATCGTTGCCGTCGTCAAATTCTCGTAATCCTGCGCTTCCAAACGCGGTATGACTACGGCGCGCAACTCCTGGTCGTTTAATAACAGCGTCAGGAGTTTTCTTTCGGCAAGTGTCGGCGGCGTCCGGCTGGCGCGCATCACCGTCTCACTTACATTTACGTTAGACTTATCAGCATTTGGATTGGTTTGCCGGACACTTTCCCAAAGTTGTTTGCGTAAATCCGCTTCGACGCGCAATTCGTTCATCGCCAAGTCAAAATACTCGCGTTTGTTTATCGGGTTGCGGGCCGCACGAACAAACGGAAACACATCCTCCACCGCCGCCGCTTTGTCGGACGGATTCTGAAGGTTGCGCCCCCGCATTGCTTGGTCAATTACAAATTGGATGTGAGGCAGTGCCTCGCCGCGTAGCCGATTGTATTCCTCCGCGCCCTGTGTTCTGATGAACTCGTCCGGGTCGGCCTGCTCGGGCAGAACTAAAACTTTCAACTCGAAATCTTCCGTCAGCAAAACCTCAATGGCTCTGCGCGCGGCTTTAACACCCGCGCCGTCGCCATCATAATTGACAACTACTTTACGCGCAAACCGCGCCAAAAGTTTCGCTTGTTCCGGCGTGAAGGCCGTCCCCAGACTCGCCGCCATATTGCGCACGCCAAACTGGTAGGGAATGATTAAATCCAGATAGCCCTCAACCAATATCACAAACTTGCGGCGTTTTATTTCCTCACGGTTCTGGAACAAACCGTAAAGATGCCGCCCTTTGGTGTAAGCCGATGTTTCCGGCGAGTTCATGTACTTGGGTTCGCCCACGCCCATCACGCGCCCGCCAAAAGCAACGGGCCGGCCCTGCGCGTCCAACACGGGAAACATCACGCGCCCGCGAAAACGGTCGTACATCTTGCCGTCTTCTTTGACTACGACGAGGCCGCTTTTGCTCAGTTGTTCCAGCGTCGCGCCCTTTTGTTTCAAATAGTTAAGCAGCGCATCCCAACGCTCTGGCGCAAAACCCAGACGGAACTTGGCGCGGGTTTCGTCTTCGATGCCGCGCCTGTTAAGGTATTCACGCGCAGCCCGTGCGTCGGGCGTTTCGGCCTGTAATTGCTGCTCCCAAAACTCCAACGCCCAACCGTTGAGCTGGATAACCGTGTCTGATTCTTGCTTGCGGGCGACAAAACGCTCATCGTTTTCCATCTGTGGCAGCGCGACATTGGCCTTCGCCGCCACGAGTTTGATGGCTTCGGGAAACGTCACATTTTCAATCTTCATCACAAAGTTGAACACGCTGCCGCCTTCCGCGCAGCCGAAGCAATAATAAATCTCCTTCGCCGGGTTGACCGAAAACGAGGGCGTCTTTTCCTGGTGAAACGGGCAACACGCCGACCAATTCGCGCCTTTCTTTTTCAGATTCGGCACATAATCCTGCACCACGCGCACAATGTCCGCCTGGCGTTTCAAATCGTCAATGAATGTCTGAGGAAAGCGCATCTTCAGGCGGCTGAGGGTTAAGCAGTTCAAGCAGTTGCGCCGGAGAATACACGGGCAAGGCTGCGTTTTGGTAATCTTTAAGGTTGCGCGTCACAATTGCGTCCAAACCTAACGCCAACGCGCCGGCGTGTTGCACCGCATCTTCATAATCACTGATAGGCGAGGTTATCGCCTTGATGAGGATAGAACTGGTAACCGGACAAATTCGCACACTGTTCAACAACCTGCTCATGCCCTTTCTTAATTCTTCGGCAGTCTTTACCTTACGCGCTACATAAAAAATGGTGGAAGGCGTGAGAGCGCATAGATACACGACAATCCGGCCTTTCTCGTGCAAGTCGAAAACCGCCGCCGAAGCCTGAGCGAAAGGCTCTCGCGCCAACATCACATCCAACACCACATCAGTATCCAGTAAAACCCTCATTAAGAGTATTTCTCCGTCAAATAGGCGGCGTACCCTTCTTTAATCTCTTCATCAGTCGGCGTCGGCTCGTCCGTTTTCAAAATACCGTAAAGGCTTTGCGCCAGCGATAATTTTTCAGTCTCCGGCGCATCCGACCAGTGTTCTGTGGCAGACGGCGGCCCCATTTCTTCGCGCAAACTGCGAGAGATTTCTTCGATTAAGGCCATGCGGTCAAACGGGGAAAGTTGTCGGATGCTGTGAATAAATTGTTGCGGTATCATAAT
>JAYVJN010000030.1:0-3225 GCA_043769325.1 Acidobacteriota bacterium | reverse complement strand
TAAGGAAATGTGCGCCGCGCTTTCTTGTGTTTGTATGTCCATCGTTTTGTTTATTTACGCTGCCGCGTAGCCGGTCAAATGGCGTTTATAGGGCGCGTGAAAGGCCAGCACAATGTCCTCTTTTAGCACGCCCATTTCTTCTAAATCGCCGGCGACGCCGCTTTCCGTGCCGTCGTGATGAATCCAAATCTTGCCGCTTTTAACGCTCAAATGCAGAATGCAGCCGTGCCAGGGTTGCTGACCATGCCAGCCGAGGCTCATCAATTGGTAATGGTCTTGTTCTTTGTCACAAATAACCGCCATTTCCGCGCCGTCCGGCAATTTGACATCGGCGTAACGGCGCAAGGCCGTAATGATGTGTTGCCGATATTCGTCTAATTTTTCCACGCCACAATCACCTCCTCTTCGGCATTATAAACGATTAGCTTGACTTCGTAGCGGTCAACTACCAGCCGCGCTAAATACTCGTGGAAAAACTTGCGGTAAGTGTCGTTGGGAACGGCTAAATAAAGTATCCGTTCCGGTTCTTGGTCTTCCAAAGCCGTGCGGTAGTTGATGAACTGCCCTATCGCGTTATGAAAATCCGTCAACGGCGAACGGTTCAGAAAACTTTTGATTTCAACGGCTATTTTCTGCGCGTCTTTCTGCGCCGCCAGAATCTTTTCCGCTCCCAAATCAATATAGGCATCGAGTTCACCGATTTTAATCGCCAACGGGTCGTCGGTGATTTCCCAGCCGTCCTTAACCAGCGCGTTTCGCACCGCTTCGTGAAAAAGGTCTTTCGCCGGCATAATTAATTCGGGCTTATAAACCGTCCGCTTTAGTTTAAGCGCTTACGGACGCCGCCAGACGCGGCCCTGTTTCGCCAGTAAATCATCCGACGCTTTTGGCCCCCAGGAACCGGCTTCGTAGTTGGGGAACGGGGCGTTTTCTTTAGTTGCGGCCCATTCGTTAAGGACGGGCATGATGATTTCCCAGCCGCGTTCGGTCATGTCCTTGCGGGCGTAGAGCGTGGAATCGCCGAGGATGCAGTCGAGAATCAAGCGCTCGTAGGCTTCCGCGAGTTGCACGCCGAACGACGCGCCATAGCGGAAATCCATGTTGACATCGCGCACGACGGTCACTTGGCCCGGCACTTTGGCGGCAAAGCGCAACGTGATGCCTTCGTCCGGTTGGACGCGGATGATAAGTTGATTGGGCGCAACGCCTTCCATCGCGTCACCAAAGAGCGAGAGCGGCGCGTCTTTGAACTGAATGGCGATTTCCGTGACGCGCCTGGTCAAACGCTTGCCGGAACGGATGTAAAACGGCACGCCCGACCAACGCCAGTTGTCAAAGAACATCGTAATCAGCGAGAAGGTTTCCGTGGCGGAACCAACCGCGACATCGGCTTCTTCGCGGTAGCCGGGGACGGGTTTACCGGCAATCGCGCCCGCGCCGTACTGTCCACGCACGCATTCCGTCCGCACTCGTTCGGGCGTAAAGGTGCGAACCGCGTGCATAACCTTGATTTTTTCGTCGCGCACGGATTCCGAATCCAGACTCGCGGGGGCCTCCATCGCCACTAACGAAAGCACCTGAAAGACATGATTTTGCAACATATCACGCACCACGCCGGAGGTATCGTAATAACCGCCGCGCCCCTCGACGCCAACCGCCTCTGCGTTGGTAATTTGAATGTGGTCAATATATTGGCGATTCCAAAGCGGCTCAAAAATGCCGTTGGCAAAGCGGAAAACCAAGAGGTTTTGCACCGTCTCTTTGCCTAAATAATGGTCAATGCGGTAAATCTGCGATTCGTCCAGATGCGTGAGCAAGTCGGCGTTTAATTGCTTCGCGCTGTCCAAATCCACGCCGAACGGTTTTTCGACGATAACGCGCACCCATTGATCCTCTTGCGTGGGCCGTGTAAGACCGGCGGCGGCGAGATTCTTGACCGAATCGGCGTAAAAACGCGGGGCCACCGAGAGGTAAAACAGGTGATTTCCCTGCGTGCCGTGCCGTTCGTCAACCTCTTTGAGCAAATCGGCCAGCTTTTCGTAATCGCCGGGCGTGCCGATGTCGAGCGTCAAATAGTAGAGTTTTTCGGCAAACGAAGCCCAAACCCCCTCGTCAACTGATTTGGATTCGGAAAATTCGGCAACGGCGGCCTTCATGTTGGCGCGGAATTCTTCGCTTTCCATCGCGGTGCGGGCCACGCCGACGATAGAGAGTTCGGCGGGCAAAAGCCTCTCCTGCACCATGCGATAGAGGGCCGGAATTAGTTTACGTTTCGTCAAATCGCCCGACGCGCCAAAAATGACGACAGTGCAGGGGCCGGCGGTTTTCTCCAAACGGATACCGGCGCGTAAAGGGTTATCTGTGTTCGACATGATTCATCCTTAGAAGATTAAAATTTGTGTGTTACCGGCAATTTGGCGGCAACCGCGCATCTGACATTGAACATTGGCGATTATGCCTTGAGCATTATTTCGTAATATTTTACCAATAATGCTCAGTGTTCAGTGATAAATACTTAATGTTAGTTGCGGATTAATTCTCGTCAAAACTATCAATTACCGCTTGCCAGACGCCCAACAATTGCGGCAAGTTTTGGAGCATAAAGCGTTCTGTGTCAATCGTGACCAGTGTGCTTTCCAGTTTTAAGAAAAGCCATTCGTAACCATTTGTCACGGCCCCGAAAATGCGCTCTCGCGGGTTGTTCCGGTGTTCATTAAAAAGCTGCGCGGCGTACATTTCCGCGATACATTGTGGCGTAGCGTCTAGTAAGTCTTGGTTATGTTTGGCTTCTACCACCGCCAAAATCGGGCTTTCCACAAAAACCGCGTTATATTTTTGGGAAATAATGAAATCGCAGAAACCTTTCAGCCCGCGCTTTTCGTCCACATTGAATTGATAACCCGAAAAATAGGTCATTTTTTTCGGGTTTTTCAAACGCACTTCATTGAGTATCGGGTGTATCAGCATTTCCGATTTGGCCTTTTCCGATTGTGAGGGCAAGCCTTTGCCGGCCTCCAGCCATTGCACCAATAAATCGCTTGGCGCAATTTCGGAAAATACCTCAAACAACACTCCATGAATGACACTAAGGCCAAGGTTTTCAATGTCTTCTACGGTAAAATTGGAGTAAGATTTCTTCATTTCCCAAGTTCGTAGCGATTGCGCTCAGTTTTGAGTCCCGCCTTCAGGCGGCCCGCAAAAGCCGCCTGAAGGCGGGACTCAAAA
>JAYVJN010000029.1:0-21859 GCA_043769325.1 Acidobacteriota bacterium | reverse complement strand
CGTCCACATCCGCCGCCGTCGGCAGCATTTCCACGCGCCACTCGCGCCCGCTGGTGTCAAACGCCACGCCGCGCAAGCCGCCGGTGGGCAACAAGCGCAAGGCGTAGTCGGTGTTATTGGCCCCTAAAGGATAATAATCGCGGCCCATCAAAGTATAGACGCGCCCGACGGGAGCGGTCTTGAACCAGCCTTCAAGGGTAAAGCCGTTGCTGCCGAAACTGAGGCCGGAGATGTCGCCGGCGGTAGCGACGGCGGCGCGTGAGCGGCCTTTGTTGAAGCGTCCGTCGAGGGCTTGCGAAGCCGTCGCCGATGTGCCGTAGTAATTGCTGTACGGGCCGTCGTTTTCCGTCCGCGTTATGCCGTTGGCGATTTCGTCCAGGTGCCACAGGAGCAAAGTATCCGCTTCTTGGGCGAAGGGCGAACGGGCGTCCGCTTGATAATTGAACGCGCCGGCCAGAGAGCCAACGCCCCGGTCGGTGGTGACGGTAACGGTTGCCGCGCCCGGCGAACCCGCCGGCGTGACGACGGTTACCTGGTCGGTGGGGCCGGCTATCGCGGCTGTAACCGCCGCCGGCTGTCCGCCGACGCTGACCGTCGGGGCCGAGCCGTTAAGGTTGAGAAGGCGAAGGCCGGAAATAGCCAAGGCCGTGCCGCCGTGTTGGTTGCCGGTGGTTGGCGCGATGGAGTAGATAACCGGCGCGTCAACATCCAGCGTAAAGTTGATGACGCCGGTGCTGGCCGTTGTGCCTAAGTTGTTGACGATAACCGCCTCAACGGTGTACGGGCCTTCGGCCAGAGGCGTCGGCGGGGTGTAGGTGAGGCCCGTCTGCGTGACGGTTGCCGCCAACGGCTGGCGCGGTTGGTTGCCGTAACTCAAGAACAGTTGCGTGGCGGTTACGTTAATGCCCGAACTGTCGGTATAGGCGACGGCAAAGGCCGGTTGCAACGAACTGGAAACAAACAGGCCATTGGCCGCCGGTTCGCCGCCAATCGTAAAGCTATAGATAACGGCCCCGCTGAGGTCAATGGTAAAGGACGCTGTGCGCGAAGCCGTATTTCCGGCCTGGTCGCTGAGGCTAACACTGATGGTGTGTTGTCCGGCGGCCAGGTTTGCCGTCGGGGTGAAACTCAATCCGGTGGCCGTGACGGTAGCGTTAGCCGTGACGTTCACGCCGTCCAAAAGCAACGCGACGGAGGCCGTGTTGAGAGGGAAAGATTCGCTGTGATAGGAGGCCGTAATGGTCGGACGCAAAGCCCGCAGAGTTTGGCCGTCAAGGGGCAGCGGGTCAATGACCGGCGGCGTCTGGTTGATAGTAAAGGTTGCCGTGCGCGAGGCGGTGTTGCCGGCCTGGTCACTGACCGTAAGGTTGACCGTGTGCTGTCCGGCGGCCAGGTTTGCCGTCGGCGTGAAACTCAATCCGGTGGCGGTGACGCTGGCGTTGGCGGTGACATTTACGCCGTCCAACGTGAGGGCCACTGTTGCGGCATTGACGCCGGAAAGTTCGTCCCCGTAAGTGGCTGTGATGTTGGGGCGCAAAGTGTTCAGGGTCTGTCCGTCAAGCGGCAACGGCTCAATAACCGGCGCGGCACGGTCAACCGTTCTGAAAGTGGAGGTAAAAGTCTGCGCCTGGACGTTGCCGGACGGGTCGCGTTGGCCCGTTACAGTGACGGTAAAAAGCGCGCTCTCGGCCAACGGCGCGGCGGGCGTGAAAGTCACAATGCGGCCCGTGCCGTCGCGCAGGTAACTGCCCGCCAGCGGCGCGCCGTTCGTGACGCGGATAACATTGGTCAGGCTTTGGGTCGCGTCGAGACGTTCGCTAAAGCTCAGGACAACCTGCGCATCAGCCGCGACGTTGGCGGCCCCGTGAGCCGGTAAAACTGCGGTCACGACGGGCGGCGTTTCGTCGGCGGTCGTGAAAGTGGCGTTAACTTCGCCGCGCAAAGCCAGGCCGCGCAGGTCGGTGACGTTACGCGCCTGCACGGTGTAAGCGGTGGTTTCCGCCAGCCGCGCGTTGGGCGTCAAGGTGGCGGTCAGGCCGTCCGCCGACAACGAAATCGTGGCGAGAACATTGACGTTGTTGCCGACGAGTAACCGCACATTGTTGTTGTTGACAGAGGCAGCGTTGGCCGGTTCGCTGAAAGTGATTTGCGCCGACGTAGTGGTCGGGACGTTGGTAGCATTGTGGACGGGCGTAATTCCCGTGACGGAAATAGGCGTGGCATCCAGAATCAGGACGCCGGCGTTCAGGGTTTGCCCGTTGGTCGTCAGGGCCAGGCCGCCGGCAAAGGCCACGCCGCCCGAATAGGGGTCTTCCACCGCGAGAGACACCGCGCCGAGAGAGATATTGTTGAAAGTGAATACGCCTTGCGAGTTCGTTTCACGAATGAGCGAATAACCACCGCCGCCCGCCGGAATTACAGAGAGAACAACAGTGGCAGAGGGTGCCGGAGTCACGCCGTTTTCGGCGCGGACGCTTCCGGTAACTGTGCCGGCGTCGGCCAGTTGAAGCGGAATGTTGAGCGTTTCGCCGGCGTTCAGCGAGCCGCCGGCGGCCCCAATCTGAACGCGCTGCGGCACTTCCAGACGGAGCAAGAATGCTCCGGGGGGCGCGGCGGTAATTGTATATTGCCCGTTTTGGACGGGGGCCGTGATACTGACCGGACTATCGGCCCAAACGCTGTTGGTAAAAGTTACCGTGCCGAGATTGAGCGGCGCGCCGTTGCTGTCCCGCGCGGTTCCCGTGATGTTGCCCACGCCGTTGAGAGTTATATTGATGTTGGTCGAAGCTCCGGGCGTGTTGACCGTCACGGGCGCGGCCTCGCCCCGTTCGTAGCCGGTCGGGGCTTCGGCCCGCGCCCCTACCGTGCCTAGCGGCAGAAAGCCCAGATTGTAAGCCCCGACGCCGTTGGTTCGCGTTTCAAAACCGCGTCCGTTGACCGCTAGTTTGACCCGCGCCCCGGGCAAGACGGTTACGCCGTCAGGACGATAGACCGTTCCTGCGACACTCATCGTCGGGGCCAGCGCAATATCCACTACCGTATCCGGCAAAGGCTCGGCCCCCGTTGGCACGAGGCCCTCCGCCGTGCCGCCCTGCCCGCCGGGGCCAAAGGAAACATTCAAAGAGATTCGGCCCGAAGGCACGCCGGGAAAGACGTAACGCCCGTCGGCATCGGTGACGGTTTCAATGCTCAAGCTCTGCACGCCGCCGCCGGAGGCGGAAATAGCCACCAAAGCATGGTCAACCGGCAGGCCGTTGGCCGTGACGCGGCCCCGCACCGTCCCCAGGGAAATTAACTGGACATCAACATTGACGACTTCGCCCTGGTTGTTGAGACGGCCCGCAGAGCGTCCGCGCCGGCCCGTGCGGTTGTCTAACACTTCGAGCGTAAAATCGCCGGCCGGCACGCCTTCAAAGCGGAACTCGCCGCGATTGCTTTCATCGTCCGAGGTGGTTGTAAAACCTACGCCGCGTCCGCCGGCGTAGAGCGTGACATCCGCCAGGCCGGAAGGATTGACGCCGCCCGGCAGATAGACGCGGCCCGTGATTACGCCGGCGGCCTGCACTTGGATGGACACTTCGACGGTATTACCTTGAACGACGGTAGCTTCAGCCCTTCCCGCCAGGCCGTTGTACTCGGCGGCGACGCTATATCTGCCGGCAATCAGGCCGTCAAAGCGCGTGGCCCCGTTTTGGCCCGCGCCTATCTCCAGCAATTGTTGAGTGTTTGGGTGTTCGGCCCCGCTAATGTGAACCCGCGCCGCCGGCACAGGCAACCCGCCGCCGTCCACCACGCGCACCAGCAGATTGCCGCGCCCGCGCAAAGTGATATTGGCGGGGAAATCCTCGTTTTCCCGCACCGATAGGCTGATTCGATTGGTCAGGCCGGTAGAAGGCTCAGTGGCGGTCAACTGATAGCCGCCGGCAGAGAAGACCTGCGGAAATTCATACTGGCCGCCGGAGTCCGTGCGGACGGTTGCCGCCGCGAGAAAGCCCCCGCCGAGAGACACTTCGACGCCGGCCCCGACGGGCGTTACGCCGTCGGGCCGGAAAACCGTGCCGTGAATCCGGCCCGCCAGCGTGTCAACCAAGCGAAAATTGCACTCTTCGTCTTCGCTTGGTTCCAGACGCCCGTTTTTGCTGACCGACGTGGGGAAAAAGGCGTTGGAAGTGGATGCTAAATAGGGACCGGGATTGAGCGTGTTGAGCGAATAATTGCCGTCTGCGCCGGATTGCACAAAAGTAGGTTGGTCAAATTTTATCTCCAAACTGCCAAAGCCCGGGCCGGCCATGGTATCAACTACCGGCGTGACTATCGAAACGGTGGAAACTACGCCGGTTACGCCGTCGGGTTGTGTCACGCGCCCGTGAATCCTGGCCGGGCGGAAAGTCGCGTTCTGATTGGAATTGACGCCTGGCGAAACCTGTATCTGGCTGTTAATGCCCAATTTGAGGTCATCTTCGACATAGCGCATGGTGTAAGGGTACGCTGTGGCCGGCACATTGGTAAAAGAGTAGCGGCCCTGATTGTCAACATTAGTTACCTGGTCGCCGTTATAACTAACCCTGACATGAGTGGCGGGAGTAACCGTGCCGTTGGCGTTGAGCATGAAGACTGTTCCGCGAATGCCGCCGGGCCGGGCGATAACTATGTTCACGCCGGTTAGTTGTTGATTCTCTAGCAGGTTGACGGAAGTCATGCCGATACCGCCACTGCCTCTGGCATCTACGCTGAGGGAGCCGGGGCGGAGTCCGCTGATGGTGTAAGAACCTTCAAAGTTGGTAACGGTGGCCTGTCCTTGGGCGGCCACCAGGGCGTTGGGGATGTACGCGCCGGCGTCGTCTGTGACGCGCCCGCTGATGCTGCCGTTGGCGGCGGCGAGAACAAATAAAACGTCATTAGCGACGGGCTGCGTGGGGGTCAAATTGACGGTCTGATTTTGGGTAGTATTGGAAATCTGGTCATAAACCCCTAAAAGGACCTGGCCCACCGGCAAATTATCCAGCACAAAAGTTCCGTCCGGGTTGGTGTAAGTGTAGCCGACGGTAGGTGGCGTGGTGGTCGGAAAGCCCGGAATGTTGGCAGAGGCGAAGACCAGAGCGCGGCTCACCGGCGTCTGGTCGGAGTTGACCACCCGCCCGCGCGCGACGCCGGCCAGTGATTGCAGAGAAATGTCCACCGTGCCGGTCAGTCCCGGCCCTGGAATCAGTCCGGCGGCCAGGCCCGAAGCAGTGGCGAGATTACCCGTGCCAACGGCTTTCACGGTCACGTTGCCCACCGGCAAATCTTCAATCAGATAATGGCCTTGCGCGTCGGTGACGGTAGAGCGGTTCGCGGCGCGGTCGGCTTCCGGTATCGCCAGAACGCTCGCGTTGGCGACGGGTGCGCCGCTGTTTGTGTAGATTGTTCCCTGCACCTTGCCCCGCGCCAGGAAGACCAGATTCCAGACCAGGTGTTGCCCGTGATTGTAAATATGGGTTGTGTCGATGGTTTTAGTCACGCCCGTCTGGGGGTGTGTGGCGGCGATTACAGGGGGCGAGCCGCATTCGCTGTCGCGCACATAATCGAAGGAATAACGCCCGTTGCCGTCCGTGAAACGCGCGGCGATATTGCGAATTGCGAAGGCGGAGTTACAACCACCGGGAACACCATATTTGACCAGAGCGTTGACTACCGGCGTGCCGTCGCCGTTTAGCACCCGGCCCTCCAGAAACGAACGAGCCCGGAGGCTGGGCTTGCGGCGAAACGCGGATGCCTAGCGGACGGTTCACAACGGGCGCGGCCAGGCCGACGTTGCGTTTGTCGGTCAGGCCGTTGAGCGAAAGATGCCGATCCACAAAAGGGCCGACCGGATGGTTAAGAACAGCGAAAATAAAACGGTCGCCGTAATCCAGGTAAGGATTAATGTAAGCCTCTTGGCCGGTTATTGAGAGAGGCGGGGGAAAGACTTTAACCGGATCGCCGAAATTGGCCGGCGGGTTGCTGCCGGTCAAAGTCCCGCCACCGATTTGATAACGCGAACGGGTCTGCCCCGTCGTTTTATCCATCGGTTTGGAGAATAAAAGGCCCACAATCCGGCCATAATTGTCACCGCCCGGCAGCACGTCCGGCGTCACCTGGATAGCTCCCACTAAACGCGGGGCCGGTTCGCTAATAGCGGAACTGCTGACGCCGACGCCGTTGACAGTCGTCCAGACGCCGTTTAGGTTCTCTTCTACCCTTAATGTTTGCGACGAGTTCAGACGGAAAGCGATCCGGTACTGCCGGCCCGCGATAATCGTGACGTTGGCAAGCGTCACGAGGCGATAGCTGTGCGCGCCGTTGGGTATCAGCAAGCGAATATCAGCCGCGCCGTTGGCCCAGCCCGTCAGATGCAGCGTCCAATCCTCGCCGGCGGGCCGCGAAACCAGTAACATCTGGCCGCTGCCCACGCCATTCGCGTCCTGTAAAGGCAACGCCGCCCCGCCCCGAAAATCGCCGAACCGTTCGCCGGCGTTGGCCCCCCAACCAATCTGCCCGCCGCCGTTGGCCAGGCGCGCGCCAAAGAGCGGCGGCCCGCCGGCTTGCGTGGCAAGAGCGGCGATAAACGGATTACGCGGGGCTTCGGCGTTCGCCAAATCCTGCATTAAATCATTAGGAGATTGCGAGTTGGCGGTTAAAAGGCGGTTGAAATACGCGCCGACGCTATCCTGCCAATGATAGCCGGCCACCGTGTTTCGCATCGTGTCGGCAAAACCGGAATCGGGGTTTGTTTCGAGTTCGCCCAGCCAATCGCGCAGGGCGGTATCTACCGAAACGTGCTGCGGTTCGCCAAAACGTATCCGCAAACCAGCCAAGCCTAGCTGCACGGCGCGGTCAACAACCGTCGTTTGGCTAACGGGCGCGACGCCCTCCGGCAAACTGCCCGAAGGCGCGTTGGCGACGCTCCAGGCCTGGCCCAGCAATTCGCGGGCCGGTTCAATAATTTCGGGCGGCAGTTCTTTTACCGCTTCAGGCAAAATCAACGAATCGGGCGAAAGCGGCACGTTACGGTCGCCGACGCCGGTGACCAGGTTGAGGCCGGCACTGATGTTTTCCCCGACTTTGACATATGAAGCTGTAACCTGGCCGGTGGTTGTGGCCCGCAGCCGCCATTTAATCGTGCCGGATTGCCCGCGCGGGATGGTTGCCGGGAATGACTGTTGCGGCGCGCCGACCAGTGTGGCCCCGATGATGCTGTTGGGCGATAAATTGGCGAGAGCCGCGTTAATGTTGGTGTTGCCGCTGTTGTAGAGCGTCAGGCCCAAATCGTATTCCTGGCCGGAACGGACAACTGAAGGATGAGTAAAAGCTACGCTGAAACTGGCGTCACGCACCAAAACCGCTCCCGGCACTGAACCGCGCACACGCACGGGGCCGCCCGGCAAGCCATCCAACATCCCGCTCAAATCAAAATTGACGGTGTGCAACCCCTCGCGCAAGCCTTCCAGTAAAAAGGCCGCCTGGCCCGACTGTCCGGGCGCAAAAGTGAGCGTATCGTCACCTGTGCCATAGCGTCGGTCTGCGCCGAGGCCGTGCAGTTCCAGTTCGCTGACCGCGCCGCCGGTTTGCGTCACCGCAATGCGAAGCGGGTCGTCACTAACATTCCCCGGCGTGGCGTTGTCCGGCAGAAGGGCGCGGGCGCGCAGATTTCGTATGACCAGGGGCGTCCCGTTGGGCGCGCCGTTGCCGACGATAACGATAGCTTCAAAGAATTGGTGTAATAGCCCGATGCGGCCCGGAAAGACGACCAGGCCCGGAATGTTGACATTGCCCCCGCCGCCTGGCAGCACTAACGGTTTTCTGCCGCCTTCTTCATCTTCGCCTTCCAGCATAATGGGCGCGACAAAGGGCGGCGTGATAAGCGGGGCCTCGAGGCCCGGAGTAGAGATTTGGGTATTGCCGACAACCGGCGGCAGAGCGATATTGTTGCCTAAAGTGGGAAAGGCCACCGGAATATTTATATTGAAAGAACCGGCGGAAGTCCCCAAACCTAAATTGAAATTAAAAAAGTTGTAGTTATCAGGGCTTAAATTGATGCCGGCTTGAACAATTTGCTCGTAGGTTAATTCACTGACTCTGACCTCAGAAACAAAGAGGCGTTCGATAACTGTAATGCCGCAGGTGTCAGGTGTGACCCCCGCGATAATGGGTTGATTGGCGGTGCCCACATCAACCACCCGCAGGTTTTGCAACAGATGGTCGCCGGCGTTGGGCAAAGGCGGGATACGCAAAGGCTGGCCGATAGCCGCCTCAATGGTCAGCGGCGTGGGCAAAGACGGGCCGACCAGTTCGCCGCGCACGCGGTAATTGGGGTCCAGTCCGGCAATTATAGCCGTAGGGTCATTGCCTTCCGGCACATCTACGCTGGTATTGACCACTGTGGCCGTATTTTTCGGCACGGTTTGGCCGGAGGGGGCCGCCGTTGCCGCCAATCCGATGAGGTCGAAATCCGCGCTTGCCAAAGTAGGCGGCAGGCTCGGTGCCTGGGCGCTGTCCGGGCCGCCCGACTTTTTACTCTTGGTTTCTGCTTTGGGCGCGCGGGCTCGGGTTGGCGTTGATTTGGGGCGCACTCCCCCCGTCTGTGGACGCTGCGGCCCGCTTCCGCCTTGCTGCCAGGCTCCGGCGGTGATGGTGAGAAGAACCAAGAGCGCGGCTATAAATATCGCCACGAAGACTCGCCGTTGACGAACCTTGACGGCCTGTTGAGAAAGGGGCGTTGCGGGGCATATGGGCATGAAAACTCCTGTGCGTGAAAAACTGCTAACTGAATTTGGCGCAAATATAAAGACTGCCGGAAACTGGTTGAGCGACGATGTTGAATGCCGCTTGGCGTTTTTTAGAAGCGCGGATTAAGCTGCCTTTGGAGTGGGTTAGGTGTTCAGAAAAATGGCTCTGTAAGCATAAATGCAGAGAGCTAAGGCATGAGTAATTTAACTTTGCCAGGATATTTTTAGAACTTTCAATAACAAGAATCACAAGATTACAACTCAAAGAGGCTCGGCAAGGCTTCTCTGAAAAAAATATTTGCACATATCCTAAAACTCACTTTGAGTATGAGTTAAAGGCGGTATTAATGTCCGAAACGGGACGTAATATAAGCCACTTAAAGTAAGCTGTCAAGTTCATTTTTCTTGCAATCAGGGTCAATTCATTCTCGGAAGCAGATACCCACTGCCGCTAACGCCGAACCCGGCCGGGCCGCATCGTGGCGACACGCCCCCGCGATGTTCTCCCGGCACAACACCCGTAACAAGCCTATCGCCCTTCTCTGATGTCCTATAGGCGATGACGGCCCCGTACATTTCGCTCAGAGCGCGGGCCGTGCTGTGAGCAAAAACGTGCTTATCCTGGCCGTCCGGGATGATGTTCTGTAACCCGACGCGCGGGTTGACGAGATTCATCAAGCGATACATTTCGTCCAGATTCATAGTGAAACAGACTTCAACGAAGCCAGTAGGCAGTAGGCAGTAGGCAGCAGGCAGTAGAAAAAGACAGAGGTTGCTACTGGCGAAGCGCGAAGGTCGCGTCATTGGCGCAGACAGGGTGGCGGCGGCGGTTCGCGCCTGTGTTAGCGCAACGCGGCTTCTTACTGCCTGCTGCCTGCTGCTGGCTGCCTGCTGCCGCGTTGCGGCCTTCATATGCGTCTGGGCGATGGGCTGCTTGGTGCGCCGGTGGCGCGGAATGACTTTGTAGCAAACAAATGTGTCAGTTGGTTTTTCACTCATAGCTTTTTCCCATTAGGTTTGAAATAACGCAGTGCGCCCCAACCCAAGAGCGTCCAGCCGCAGATGTGGCAGAACCAGAAGCCGCCAATCTTCTCTGCCAGCAACAAGCGCAAAGGATTTTCGCCCCGTTTGCGTCCGATAATAGATACCCTTCTCCTCATCTTTTCCCCTTCCCGCTAACCCTTTTCCCCACAATAAGATACCGCTCAAAGCAATAATCCCCTGCCGGCGGCATAACTTCTTAAATTTTCCAGCCCCTGACCTTCAACCGTCGCTTAAACACTCAAAGCACCTCCGCAACGCTGCTGTCCTCATCCAAAGCAACATCACCGAAGCGCATAAGAAAGAACATCTTCGACACGCTCACCGTCACGTCCAGACGTGCCACCAACCGCAACTCCAGGCTCTCCCACAGATTCGCCAGCAAAGCCACTTCATTTGTCGCCATCGGCTTCACCTCCCGCCCTCCAGCGCAACGTCGCGGCAAACGTAGCAATACGGCACGCCGCATCCTGGTTCCCCGCTCTCAGACCTTCGGCGCGGTAACAAGCCCGCATCTTTATCTTTGCGGCACAAGGGACACACACCCTGCGCCCGCACTTCCGGGTAATCAATCTCTGCGTTCATGCTTTCTCTCTTTCCAACCGCCTCTGCGCCAGCAACAGGCACTCGGCTACCACCCCCTGCTCGGCGAAGTTGAGCAGAACCCCGTTAAACGGCAGCGAATACCTTCCCCATATGCCCAACCCAAATACTCCAAAACTTGACAACGCCTAAACCGCAAACCTAATATAGCCATATAGCCACATTTTGGCTTTATACCTGGAGATAAACCCATGAGCTTAACCGTCCGTCAAGCAAAAGACAGTCTCAGCAAAATCATTCGCCGGGCCGAAAGCGGACAACCCCAGATTATCAAGCGCCATGACCGCGAAGTTGCCGTTCTTGTCTCCATCAATGAGTGGAAACGGCTTCAAGGCCAACGCAAATCCCTCGTCGAAATCCTCCGTGCCAGCCCCTTAGTCGGGGTCCAACTTGACCTCGCGCGCCACGCCGACACGCCCCGCGACATTGACCTCGGAGAATAATCATGGCCTACCTCCTTGACACCTGCGTCATCTCCGAGATGGTCGCCGCCAAACCCAATGAAGCGGTGTTAGCCTGGTTTGAACGCCAGCCGGAAGACGCGCTGTTTCTCAGTGTCATCACCCTCGGCGAAATCCATAAAGGCATTCTTCAACTAGCCCCAGGCAAGCGACGGCTTCAAATAGAAGCCTGGTTTCACGACGAACTCAAACCCGGTTTCCAGGGCCGGGTCTTGCCCATTGACGAAAACCTCATAACCACTTGGGCCGGCATGATGGCCGAATTCAAACCGCAAGGCATCGTCCGACCCTCACTGGACTCACTGATTGAAGCCACGGCTTTACGCCACAATCTCATTTTGGTCACCCGCAATGTCAAAAATTTCCAACGTTCCAAAGCACCCGTGCTAAACCCCTGGGAGTAACCCTAAAATCATTGTGGCTGCCGGCTCGCTGGCTTCCCTTGCCTACCCGCCGCCACCAATTCAGGCAGGCCAACCAACGCCCGTTAAACGGCAACGAATGCGTCCCCCTGACCTTACGCAAACTTCGCGCCACGTCCTGGGCCGCAAACCCGCCACGCAGCATCTGCGAGGCCAACAAACCCACGCCCGCGCTGATGACGCCGCCCCGCACGAAGACCTCCAACACGCGCCGCCCCTCGTGGTTCACCGTGACGTAAAGCTGATGCTCGTCGAACCGCACGCCCCAGGTCACGCCGGTTAGTTCCACTGGCCGTGGCCCTTCTCTCATCTCAATTCCCTCCCGGTGGCGGCTTCAACAGCCTCTCGCCACTCATCTCTCTCCGTCGCAAAAACGCCCTCTTCACAAAAAGTCTCCGCGCAATAGCGACAAACCAAACCGCCGTACACCCGCACCGGCGTCCGTAACTCAATCTCTTGCCAACCGGCGGCCCGCAGGTGTTTCTCAACTTGCCGCGCCGTCCCCGCGTAGCTCGCTTCTGTGCCGCACAGAGCGCACAAAGCGTGACGCTTAATTTGTAGATAATTTGTGAACATGGTTGTAGGTGTATTGTTATCGGACGCAGTGTTGGTTGCTTTGGTTTTACGCATAGACCAACGTCGGCGCAAAGACCCGCGCTGCGTGCGCCCGTGTCACAATATGTAGTTCTGACTCGCTCAAGTAGTGGCCGGCACCACGGCGTTTACGATGGCCGCCCACCCAGATGACTGCACTTCCCCCTCAATATTGTGCTCCCGCCTCGCCCATCAGATAGCGCAGAAACGTCGTGGAGAGGTCTTCCACGAATTCTTTGCGCGTGGCCCGCACCAGTAATTGTTCTGTGATATAAGTTTACGGCTAGAGTAAGGGCCACTGCATACGCAGTTTTCGTCCAGTGAGGTGTGTTGTCGCGGTGCGTCCCTTCGTTTGCAGCACGTCTTGGCGAACTTTGGGGCCGAGTCGCGTTCGCCCGAGCGGCGGCACAAATGAAGGAGCAATATAGGATTGAGGTGAGTGTCGGAGAGGTGCGGGAGACGACCTTGCAACACGGGGCAGAGATGGAGAGGTTATCCAGAAACGGCAGCAGCGTGTAGTGTGAGTCTGGAGCTCCGGCAATGCCCGAGTTACGGGTGGTGAGCGGGCAAACGTGGTGAGCGGACAAACAAAGAGTAGGAGGAATACTGGGCAGAGCAGAAGCGACAAGCTCTCTGAGTCATACTTCCAATTACACCCACGGGCAAGCCAGAGTGCTCGGCCACCTCCTGGCGCGAGGATGATTCTCCCGCCTCTAGCCATAACCAACGCCAGGTTGTAAAATAACCCTGCTTGAACAGCCGTGGTTTTAGAAACTACACACTCACGGTTCGCTCATTTCTGAGGGCAGTTCGTAAGTTTGGCACCTGGCATAGGCAAAACAGGGCCATTTCGCTTTTTTGACAAGCCTAACAACGCTGTTTTGGCGGTTCCAGCGAGCAATTTTGCTGAGACCCAGTCCCAAACTCAGCCACCGGCTTTTAGTTCGCCCAACGAGGGGCAAGTTGAAGCTCACTTTTATGTAGAATCAACAACTTACAATTTCACGAACTGCCTCTAAAAATGAGCGAACCATAAGTACACAAGTAACAACCAATCTACTATGGCATAGAAAATGCAGTCACCTGAATGTCACGCCCGAAATACAAAGTAAAGGGACACATTCAGAATGCTAACTAACGGTAATACTGACTCACCCCAAAGAGGAAGCGCAAAGTGAAACAACTTGAGAAAAACCGCAAACGCCAAAAGGCCAAGAAGTTCAGCCAGTATGAAGCCGCTCTTGACCCACAACTGCGGCTTTTCAACCTCAGCGAAGAAGATGATACATATTCCCATACCATTGAACTATACGACTTCATGCCCAAGTATTTCTGGGGCAAAGTAGAGCGAGTCGAAGGCCGTTTTCTCGACCCCATCAAACGAAACTTCGAGTGTCGTGGCAAAAGATTCAACTTAACCCTGATTCCGGCCCGTATCGAAGTTGGCGAAAACGAATTCAAGGACTACTTTCCGGGCCGCCGCGAGGAATTGGTCGAGGACGCCCTGCGAAAACTGATGACCGAAGGCCACGGAGTATTACTCGACGGCGAGGCCAGCGTTACTTTTACACTCTACCAACTCCAGAAAGAACTCAAAGAAAAAGGCCACAGCTACAGCCGTGATCAACTCAAACAGGCGTTGCAAGTCCTGTTCAGCACCGACATTTATCTAAATTCAGCCGACAACCAAACCACTCTCGCCTTCAGTCCTATTGAAACGCTCGGATTCAAGGGCAGCAACAGCGAAACTCACACTTTCGTCCGTTTCTCCCCACTGGTTACTGAAAGCATCAAGAAAAGCACCTTCCGCCTCTTTAATTACGACAAGGTGATGACTTATAAATCGGTTATTGCCCGCCAGCTACACAAGCGCATGGCGCATCATTTCACCCAAGCTAGTCTTGCTACGACCTACGAAATTCTACTCTCGACTCTAATTCGTGACTTCGGGCTGACCCGACAGAAAAAAATCCAAGACAATCTCAAAGAGGTTCATAAAGCACTGGTGGAGATGTACGACAAGAACGTCATCCTCCAATGCAAAGCCGAGCAGATAGTCGAGGGAGACAAACGCACTCGCATAGTTGATTTCAAACTCTCCTTCATGCCGCACCCAGAATTCATCAACGACGCCAAACGAGCCAATGCCAAAGCCAAGGAGTCGCATCGCCAACATATGCCGAAACTAATAGGTAGTTCTGACCCTACCAAATAGGTAGTTCTGACCCTACCGAGTAGGTAGTTCTGACCCGAACCTACCAAAAAATAGGTAGTTCTGACCCTACGATGTCAAAAAAAATAGGTAGTTCTGACCCTATGTGTCCAGAAAATAAGTAGTTCTGACCCCACATATAGGTAGTTCTGACACTACCGGCCACAAAATATGGCAAAATTCACCCGCGAAATTCCCAAAATCGTGGCCGAACAGGTAGTTCTGACCCTACCAGATAGGGAGTTTTGACCCTATCTTTAATTTGTCCAAGTGTGGCTACAGATAGAGTTAACGTGTAAAACAGCCGGCTTATTCTTTTCTTATTCTTTTAACCTTTAAAATTAACCCTTATTTAATCCGCTTCGCGTGCGCCAGGCTTACTCAAATCCCCAGACTTAATCTGCCAAAACCAACTACAAGCCACTGAAAAAAACGCGATGTCCACCAGAAAGGTGCCCGATATCATGCACCAGACAGCCAAAACTAGATAAAAAATCAAGACGACAAAAGGCGATTAACACTTAAATAACAGAAGCCAGCCGCTCTTTCTACTGCAAAAATCTGCTTCTTAGCATACTTGGCACAACAAGGCCGAAATTGGCGCAAGGCCAATGAATCTGCACCAGCGGACTTCCCTGCTACGCTCCCGATGCCACAATCTAACAAGATTTCTCTACCATAAAAGCCACACCTTTGAATCACTTATTTCATCTGACAGAATGTCAGCCTTTATGACAACAGAAAGAAACGGCAAACAAACGACCCTAACCTAGCCACTGCCCGAAACTGGCACAGCGGCGCATCAAGTGGCTACTGTGTTACACGAAATCAAAACCACACAAGGCTCCTTTGTAGTAACAGCGCAAGAACTCTATCGAAGTTTGTTGCCGAACTTACTCCCATTATCCGGCAGCTTTGGCTCGTGCCGGACCAGCCTTAGCCGACTCTGACCAATGCTCAAGGCCGTTATCTCAGCACCAAGCATAGTATTACGTTCTGACCAAGTCTGGCATTTCTGGCGGCGCTGCAAACCCAGCCGCGGCCTGTCATTCTACAAGCGAACAAAGCATTGGTTTTAGGTTTTCTGCAATCACATCTGATGGGAATGTCGGACTTGCCAGCCAGCGGCCACAGTGTCTCACAAATAGCGATGCAGACGGCACAGTTTTTGGCGTTACATTTGGCTCTGGCTCCGACCGGCCAAGATAATGGACGACTTGAAGCCAAGAAAGTGTCGGCGTTACTGGTAAAGGCTGAGACAATTTGATAACGACATTGAAACCGAGTAATTCCAGTCCAGCATAACTTGTGTGTTATCAACACATGTAGACTTGTAAACTACATATTGTCGATGTCATTATCAAAGTGGTTTTATCTGGGTATGAAACAATGAACGGCCAACTGCTGCAAAGCGAAGCTATGTTCGGCGCAGCAAAATTCATTTCCGTTCAACCATCCGTTTTACCGAACTGGTTTTGTGTTGCTCTGAGAGCAGAACTCAAAGTGCTAGCGTCTTCTCGCAACGCGACTTCATACTTCATACCGCGCTGAGTCAAATCTGGATGTGTCTTGTCGCTGCCGATGCGTTTAAGATAGCCCGCCACTTCCAGTCGCTGCACGCAAATCTGAGCCTGCCGCATCGAAATACCCGTGTTGGCTGAAATGGTTTTATATCCCACTGGCGGAGTACAATTCCCAATTTCGGCTTCTCGCTGGCTGCACAGGCTTTGTAGCAAGTAATAGACTTCCCTGTCATTGGGACGCAACCCCAACCAACCCTCCGGTTTTGGGCGTGCTTTTCCCCGAAAGCGTCGCGCGTCAGATGCTTTGGTTTTGCCCTTTGCCGAGCGCACGGCTGGTTTTTTGGTAACACGCGCCGATCGTTCAGGCCCGTTATCCGGAGCCAGCGATATAGCATTAGCAGAATTTGCCAATGCGTCGGATTGGGGCCGTTGGCGCGTGGCATCAGCAGAATTTGCTATGGCCTTGTCAACCTGACGATTCCCTGCCCTGTCCGCTCTAACTGACTGGGTTACAGGCATTGTCGTTTCCGTGTGAAAAAATAGCCGCGCCGGGTGTTCTTTTCGTACACTGGAGGCTGGTGCTTTTTCCTGTTCCACAATGCTTTTCAGCCGTTCCCGTATGTTCAGCATCGGTTTAGCCATTGGCCGCCCTCCTTTCCGCAGCCGGCAAGCCTAGTTCAGCTAGCAACTCTGTCGTGAAACTACCGTAATCAACGCTGCCGGTTGATTTGGGGGCATAGAGTTGGATGGGCTGATGTACCGACGGGCATTCGCACAAACGCACTTGTCGTCTGATGGCCGTGTCGAACGTCTTGTAAGGAAACATCTCACGCATACTGGCGTGAATCTCTAACCCAACACTAGTGCGTTTATCAAGCATGGTTGTAACCGCACCTAAGACCTTCAAATCCTCATTCAACTCCTGCGCCTCGCGCACCACACCCAGCAAATCCTTCACGCCTTCGACTGCCAATGGCTCGGCCTGCACCGGAACCAACACATAATCTGCCGCGACGAGAGCCGCTGACAGCAGCATTCCTAAATTTGGCGGTGTGTCAATCAAACAGACTTCAAAGTAGTCTTTCACTTCTTTGAGTGCCCGCCGCAAACGCCCCACATTCAGTTCCTGGCTGCGGTCAAACACCGCCAAATTAAGTTGCGAGGGAACCAATTGCAGCTTCTCAAGTTCCGTCCGGTGCATTACTTCCAGCAGAGAAACCGTCGCGCCACCGTTCTGAACTAGTACGTCTGCCAACGAACCGTTGATGCCACCCGGGTCAACAAATATCTGGCTGGCGTGGCCCTGTGGGTCACTATCAATAATGAGCGTTTCGTAGCCACGCAAGGCAAGTTCTGCGCCAAGCATCGCGCAAGTAGTAGTTTTCCCACACCCACCCTTTTGATTAGCAATGGCGATTGTTATCATAAAACTCTGTGTCCCCAATAAGTTAATTATTAGATAGGCAAAATCTGCTAATGCCTACCATCTACCATTGGCAGATTTTACCAATACCCTAATGCAAATTCTGCTCATGTTACTCTAGCAAAAATTGCCGAGGCTTGCCAAGTGCTGATAGGCAAAATCTGCTAATGCTATTGAAGAATAGATATGGCAAATTTTGCTAATGCTTTAGACATAGCATTGGCAAAATCTGCTAGTGTAAATTATGGTGAGCCAAAAATTGGTATAGGCAGAATTTGCTTATGTACATGAAGCAGCTACTGAAAGGTGCGGAAAATTTAGGTTTAATGCTGCCAATGTTGAATTTACTTGAGCAGTTTTTGTGCGCGTGAGTTGTTGGGTTGCCGCCTCGGAAGCAGAGAAAGTTCAGTTTCTGCGTCGCACAGCAGGTCGGCATGAGCAAATTTTGCGGCGCGGGGTAGGGAAGGTGGTTGATTAGCAGAAGCGTCGAGGCACTTAAGAGTTTTTGCATCAGCCACAGCTAACATGGCTGATGCAACTATTGAATCGAGGATGTGGGTTGTGTCATTTTCAGGAATCAGCGAGACCCGTCAGGGGTAGCGATGCCCGCGCGGAAGGTCATGTTCAGGCTTATAAATAGGTTCATTGGTTGTAGCGGGCGCGACTTCCATAACATGTGAAAGTAGGGCGCACACTGGCGATGACTTCACCAGCGGGGCGCAGAGAATGAATGGAGGCCGCCAGCGTAGGGCCATTTTCACAGCGCACAACAAATGCAGCATCCACTTGCAATAACCGCGCGACGTGACCTTTTGGGTTGTCCCCAGAGTGGCACATCCACGTTTACACAGTTGCTTCGTTACGGGTTTTGATGGCGTGCCGCGTAGTACGGTAAAGTCGCATCAGGTCTTCGTCCATGAGCGGCACAAGGGCCAAGTTCACTCAGTGCCATTTCAGTTCGCGCTCCATCTGCGCTGTTACCAGTCTGAGCAAGTTGTAATTTATGAGCGGTGTGGCAGCGGTGTTTGCCACGTCGGCTAGTGGTTGTACAAAATTTTCTGCCGGTCAGTGTTCGCCGTCAGGCACATCCTAATGGCCCCGCCGCACGCACCCGCCGGAAGAGAGTTGTCCGATCGCAACCGAACTGCGCGGCTATCCTGTTTTGCGTCCAACTTTCCGCCCGCCAGGTTTGATAACAAGCCGCAAATTCAGCATCGCTCCAACTACGCCACCTCCGTGCGGCAGTTATCGTCGAAGTCTCTGGCTCAAGCAACATTTCCGGCGGTAATATGACCGGCAGAAAAGGCTTGACATGCCGCTGTGACACCACACTACATTGCGGTTGACGCGAAGCCAACAGTGCCGCTTGCCGGACACAATGGCGCAATTCGCGGATGTTCCCCGGCCAGGCGACGCCGGACAGCAAGCGCACCGCGCCTTGCGAGAGGCGGAACTGCCTTTCCAGCTTGGGCGTCAGTTCGGCCAGCGCATTGCGCGCCAAGACCGGAATGAGGTGGGCGCAGTCAGCGAGGGCCGGCAAGCGTAAGACATATCCAGCTAAACGGTAATAAAGGTCGGCACGAAACTGTCCGGCACGCACTTCGGCGGGTAAATCTCTTTGCGTGGCGTAAAGGACACGGGCGTCAAGTTGCACCGGACGGGCCGCGCCCAGACGGGTGACCTGGCCGGCTTCAACCGCCAAGAGCAGTTTGGCTTGTAGGGCGAACGGCAATTCACCGATTTCATCGAGGAAAAGCGTCCCCCCATTTGCTTGCTCGAACTTGCCCGGACGTTTGACCGCGCCCGTGAAGGCCCCGTTCTCGGTGCCGAATAACTCCGCTTCCAATAAATCCGGCGGCAACGCGGCGCAGTTGACTTCGACAAAGGGCTTGCCACCCCTGGGGCTGGACTGGTGAATTTTCTTCGCCCAAAAACTTTTCCCCACGCCCGTCGGCCCGAGCAGCAAAACCGGCAGCCAGGTATGTTTTGCCAGGTGCCTTATTTCCCCCTCCAGATGACCCGCCAGGGTTTGTTTGGCGAACCCTTCAAGTTGCTTTTTCATGTCTAATATCTCATTTAATGGCAACACTTAGCCGTCTCTGCGGGCTTTCCCGCGGGGGCTTAAAAAAGACCTTGATTTTTTTCCGTAAAGGGCCTTTTCGCCTTGCCGGAAACCGTTTTGTGTGGCCTACTCTGCGGACAAGAACACTGGCCGCATAAATATTTACTCTCTATAAAGCCTTATCGGGACGTTTCGAGCATTTGTCGTATGAGGGCCGGAAAAAAAGTGGAATTATTTTCAAAATGGCTCATTTTTTAAGAAATTTGGTGGTCGGGCGTGGCGTTCACATTGAGTAAACCCGCTCTTTCCTGATTATGAGAGACAGCTACTCCAGCGAATTCATTAGTCCGGCGGTAACCATCCCACAGCCCACAGCGGCAAAACCGCTCTATGAGAATTGGGATGAGGTTGTAACGGCCTGTTTACAGTGGGCACGCTGGGAAAAGCGCAAAATTAGCCAAACCGGTTGGGAAGTTGAAGATTTTATCCAGAGCCATTTTTTGCGGCTGCGGGCCTTGCCTTTGGCTGAGATTACCAAAGGCAAATTGGAAAGCACGGGCCTGGACCAACTGCGCGATACGAACCGACTCCGCGAGCAGATTCGGAAACGAGTCTTACGTTCGCTGGCGCGGCAGGAATTCGACACCTGGCTGTGCCCCGAAACCCGTCTGCAAATGGTGGGAAGGAAGCGGCCCGACTGGGCTGGCAAACGCAAGTTGGCCTGGGCTGTGCCAAAAAACGAGGACGGTGAAGAACTGGATGTGGCGGAAATTGCCGCCGAATTGAGCCGCGCGGCGGGCCGGAGCGCCCCCTTGCCAACCATGATTGCCAGTCTGCTGGACAACATCGGCAAGCTTTTGGCTGTGGTCTGGCTGTGCCAAGTCTTATACCTCCAAGAAATCAAACACTGGAGGGAGTATGAGCCACCGCTGTTTATTGAGATTTGTGAGCGCGAGGACGCCGAAGACTTGGCCGCGCGGTTAGCCGTCGCTTTATGGGCATTGTCCGTGCGGCAACGCAGCGTCTTTCTCTATAGCGTGACGTTGTATGTGTGGCAATTATTGGAAGCGGTAGGCTTTGACTGGAACCTGGCTTTACCTGATGAATCCCCGCCGGAAATCAAACATCTCTGTGGTTGCGTGCCACTCTCCCAACCGCAGATAGCGGCCCGACTCGGTTGCCGGAGCGAACAAATCCGGGAATACCGCTATCGGGCTTGCAAACGTCTGAAGGAACTTCTACTGCCATGATGATCAAAGAACAATCTTTTGTCTTGAGTTGCCGGGAGGTCTGCAACATCGCCGAACAAGGCGAGTTCTCCTCGAATTTCTTGCGCGTGGCTTACAATGTGCATTTAGGCGACTGCCCGGAATGTTTAGAATTCGTGTGCCAGGTCGAGGCCCGCGTTCCTTTGCAAAGTTTCCCGATGAAACGGTTGGGCCAGACGCTCCCCCAAACTATCATTGCGCCGGAAACAGTTCCTTTGCTGTACCCGGAGTTTCTCCCTCGCTGGCGTCAATGGCGGCCTCGTTGGAATCAGTTTGGCGCGCGGATAGCTACTGCCGGCGCAGCCCTGGTCTTGTTACTTAGCGTGACCATTTTAGGTTGGCAGAGGTTGAGCATCCAGACTTTAGCGGTGACCACACTTAACCTGAACCATTCCAATTCTGCGGGCCTGATGGATTATTCGTTCCTTAGCCCTAAACCAATTCCCCAAAGCGTTCCGTCAAGCACGCCCGCCCCGCAACTAAAACAAACAGCTATCCGCCAGACCGCCGAATTTGCACCCAACAGAGACGATGAACTCCTGGCGACCAATTTACGAAAACCGGAAATTCTACGCGAATTGGACTCATTTCCCGGACAAGTGCGAGGTGAAGAAATCGCCGATGCAGGACGCATTTTAGCACCTGTGGGAGTCATCGCCGCACATCTGCCCGCCTTTCGCTGGACTCCTGTTGCCGGCGCTACCAGCTATCAGGTCAGAGTTGCTGACGCCGGCCAAAATCCGGTGCTGGATAGTGGGCTTTTGAGCGGGACAACAACCAAGTGGGCAGCACCCACGGCACTGCCTGGCGGCGTCTATTCCTGGGCTGTCATAGCTCAAACCGGAGAGCAAAAGATTGTTTTGCCAGGGCTGGAACAGCCGGAGGCGAAGTTCGCTATCTTGAACAAACGCCAACAACAGGCCCGCACTAAGCTATTGGCGCAACCCCGCCCGTCTCTGCCGTTAGCTTTCTTCTACGCGCAAGCCGGCATGGTCGCCGAAGCTCAAAGCGAACTAAACCGTTACTTGCGCCTCCATCCAAGTAACAAGGCGGCGCGGCAACTCCGGCAGCGGCTGCGGCACTGGTAAAACCCGGCAGATTGGGCGCGCCGCGCTGGAAATCCGGTGCTGCACAAGCCCCGATGAATTGCTGTGAAAGGTATTTTTGAATGCACCGACTATTAGGTAACATTTTTGCAACTCAGCTAGGTTATGGCGTCCTCCTGTTGCTCTTTCTAAGCCGCTCACTTTTTGGGCAGGAAACCGGCACGCAAACAACCCTCCCGCAGAAGTACTTAGCGGTGCCGCAAACACTGACGGCAGAAAACGTGCCGCCAGTGCCAGGCACCTATCAGGCCCGATGGAGCAAATACCTGGCCGGCTATTATCAATACCTTCGCCAAAGTTGAAAGCGCTACGAAAGTTGAGTTGTTGCAAACAAAGGCTTTTGTAGAATCGCCAAAAACTTGCCAATAATTAAAATGGCTTCTGGAAAATGCAGAGC
>JAYVJN010000028.1:0-27966 GCA_043769325.1 Acidobacteriota bacterium | reverse complement strand
TGGGAAAGAAGTGAAAATAGACTGGCAATTTACGACTGCCGATGCACGAGTCAAATTGAAACGACTTTATCCGTCAATACAACCTTGACTGAACACTAGCAGCAAGATAGTTGCTAGCAAACGCGCTGAAATTTTATTCTCACTTTTCATCTGAACATAAACATCCATGAGAAGGTGCTAATTTCGTTATTTTCCTGGCAGAGATATGCGCTTAAATAACAATACCTTCCTCATTTTTGAGGGAGTCAGGAATCAAGCGGATACGGCAAACCGTTGACGCTCAAAGCACTGCGCAAAAGGCTGAATTCCGGCGCGGCATTAAAAAGCGGACGGGGAAAACCAGAAGCCTTTTTAATTATATCTGCCTTATTTGCATGATTTACCAAAGCCCCGTAATTCCGGCAGTTGCGCGTTGCCGTCAGCCGTCATTTTGAGGAAGGTATTGTTCATTTTACATCTTTCCTTCCAGCGAATTTCGCAAATTGCGATGCATTAAAGACTACTCTTGCCCACCCAAGATGTCTATAATCTTTGATTAGCGGATTATACGATTACTTAGCCAAAAGTAAGATTCATTGGCGAAATTTAAGATTATCAAAGTGGTGGGGCAAAGTCGTTTTTCTCGTCGAAATAATGTTCTCGGTAGCGTTTCGGCGATAACCCAAAATGCTTCGCAAAATCGCGCACGAAATGGCTGACATCGCGGAAACCCGTTTGCGCCGCGATTTCTTTCACGCATAAAGCCAATTCTAACTCAGATTTCAACATCTGACGCGCCTTTTCCAGCCGGAGCAATTTGTAATAGCGCGCCGGAGTTGCGCCCGTTTCGGCTTTGAAGGCAACGCAGAAATGCTGCGCCGTATAACCCGCATGGTTGGCTACTTCTGCCAATCGCAAGGGCTGGCTCAAATCTTCGGCCATGTACGCAATGGCTTTGCGGATGCGAGGGTTCATTGGGGCAGCCTCCTGGTAATGCAAGGGAATGGGGTTAGCCGCTGCCTGGCAGCAAGCACGGGCCAGCGACAGCGCATTAGGCGATGAAACCAAATTGCAATTATGCAAACAACCAACGAACCGCGTATGTATGTATGTATGTATGTATGTATGTATGTATGCGCGAACAGGCAGGGCATTCCGCAAAAGGCGTGGGCGTGAGTTTTTGGGACGCTTGAATCATAGTGAAGCAAACTCCGTTTCAAGATACCAATGAAGCAAAACACGGGCAGTTTATTCTTCTGCCTAGCACAAGTCAAATGATTTTGCGCGTGGCAAGGAACATACCGGCGTGTGTAAAGTCAGTGTTCAGTCAAAGTTCAGTTAAAAAAACCGAACCCCGTCGCTACCGCTCTGGGTACTGACCAGTCAAGACAAACTCGACTGAAAAGCCGGCAACATCAGATTTCGCCATTAACGCATTGGCAGCATTTACATCCGCGCAACAGTTTGTGTTATAGTTTAAGAGTTGGATGCGTCCGGCGTCCAGTGCTTCACATATCCTCTCTGACAATTCAGCTAAACATTTTTTTGTAATCGCCGAAAATTCGCGTCTATTGCTACTCTTAGCAATATCACAGAGTTTCGTTTGTAGCTTTTGCTGCGCCTGACTCTGGGTTATTGTGGTGAGTGAAACGGACGCTGCAACGGCTACCTTTTTGCCCCATGAGCGTTCACAGTGAAGAAAAACCGCGTCCGGCCTGGCCGGTGTTGACAACGATTTCGCGTGAGGAAAATACCGTGCGCCCAAAAGTAATGACCGTCTTTGGGACGCGACCGGAAATCATCAAGCTGGCCCCGGTGATTCGCGCCCTCGAAGCGCATCCGGGCCGTTTGCAAGTGATAAACGTCGCTTCCGCGCAACATACAGATTTGCTCTATCCCTTCGCTGAACGCTTCGGCGTCAGGCTGGACTACGATTTACAGGCCATGCGCCCAGGCCAGAAACCGGCAGAGTTGGCAGCCCGCGTGCTGGAAACGCTGGCCCCGATTCTGGCCGAAGAAAAGCCGGATATGGTGCTGGTGCAAGGCGATACGACGACGGCTCTGGCCGGCGCGCTGGCGGCTTTTTACGCCAATTTGCCCGTCGGCCACGTTGAGGCGGGTTTGCGTTCGGGCGCGGCGCGGAATCCGTTTCCCGAAGAGATGAACCGCCGGCTTATTTCGCAAATGGCGACGCACCACTTTGCCGCGACTACGCACAACCGCGACGCGCTGTTAGCCGCAGGCGTGGACGCGGAAAACATTCATGTCACCGGCAATCCGGTAGTTGATGCGCTGCATTCAATGGTAAACTCTTTGCAGCCTTCGCCTTTGCTGCAAAAGATTTTGTCGGAAACCGAAGGCAAACGCCTGGTGGTTTTAACGACCCATCGGCGCGAGAGTTTCGGCCCCGTCATGGCGGACAACCTGGCGGCCCTGCGTTGCTTTATAGACCGACACCAAGACACCGCGCTGGTCTTTCCGGTGCATCCGAATCCGGCGGTGACAGAAGCGGCGGACGAAATGCTCTCAGGCCATCCGCGCATACACCTTCTTGACCCGCTTGGTTACGAAGATTTTCTCGCTTTGTTGTCGGCCTCGTGGTTAATCGTGTCGGATTCCGGCGGCGTGCAGGAAGAAGCACCGAGTTTGGGCAAGCCACTCTTGGTGTTGCGCGAAAATACGGAACGGCCCGAAGCGATTGAGTCCGGCATCGCTCGTTTAGTCGGCGGCAACCCTAAGCGTCTGTTTGCTTTACTCGAAGAAGCCGCGCAAGCCGGCAGTTGGGTGGAAAATTTGGGGCAGGTGAAAAACCCGTTCGGAAATGGTGACGCCGGCTCGCGCATCGCCGACATTGTGGCGCAAACAGTAGGCGCGAAAGTGCCGGTTTCCGCCAGCGCAAATTTACGCGAACCACAATTTCAATATGCGCCGTTAAGGTTAGTAACGCAGAAACGCCGCGTGGGTTAGAGGGTAGTTCAAGGTTCAAGGTTCAAGGTTCAAGGTTCAAGGTTCAAAGTTTGATAACGACATTTTACTGCCTGCTGCCGCGTTGCGGCCTTACAAATAAGTAATTTGCAAGCCTAAATATGAGACATTATGCGGAATAAGCTTTGATAAATTGCCACTAGCTTCAGCTAGTGGGGCTAAGTCTAGCAGAGCATGGGCTTTAGCCGAATCTAAAGAAAACTTAAACCGCCTTTTTGCTTTAGCTAAAGCCCGACGGCGACCCATCATAACTTTTGTATGTTCGGCTAAAGCCTGTTTTATGTTGCCTTTCGCCGCTGAGTTACTCTTTTATATGTCGCTATCACAGTTATCCCCGTCCGCAATTGTCGTTGAAACATCCGACGAAACACTAAAAACCGGCTACTAAAAACTGAAACCCAACACCGCCTTTGCGCTTATCGCGGCAATGCGTTAAATTTCTCTCTTTTGCTGACCGATGGAAAACAGACAGAAAAATGTAGATTTAGCGAAGGTTGCCGAGGGCGTGCGGCTAATCCTGGAGGGGTTGGGCGAAAACCCTGAACGTGAAGGGTTACAACGCACGCCGGAACGTGTGGCGCAGATGTACGCCGAACTGACAGCCGGACGCTGGCTCGACGCGGCGGCAGAATTGACGCCTTTGCCCGGCGAAGATTTCGAGCAAATTGTTCTGGTCAAAGACATTAGCCTCGCCTCTTTATGTGAACACCACTTGGCCCCGTTTACCGGCAGATGCCACATCGCCTACATTCCGCAAGCGGGGCGGGTGGTGGGGCTCTCCAAACTGGCGCAACTGACTGACATCTTCGCCCGCCGCTTGCAGGTGCAAGAGCGTTTGACGACGGACATCGCCGGGGCTTTACAGGAAAATCTGCAACCGTTGGGCGTTTTGGTAATAATTGAAGCGGAACATACTTGTATGACCATGCGCGGCGTTAAGAAACCCGGGGCCGTAACGGTTACGTCAGTCGCGTTGGGCGCGTTTAAGACAGACGCCGCCGCGCTCGCCCAAGTTATGGCTATGCTTAAACTTGCTTAAAGCAGCTTACGCGAGTTTTCTGCTTATCTGGTATTTGCTATTTCTAACCTGACATTGCCGAGCTAATTAGGGCGCGAACCTTGAACCTTGAACCTTGAACCGACGGCATGAACACTTTTTACGTTACAACACCTATTTACTACGCTAACAGCGCGCCGCATCTGGGTAGCCTTTACACGACGGTGATTGCGGATTGTTTGCAGCGTTATCAAAAACAGCGCGGCGCGGAGACCTATTTTCTCACCGGCACGGACGAGCACGGCATTAATATCGAAAGAGTGGCGGCGCAGAAAGGCATCACGCCGCAAGCGCACGTTGACGCTATCGCCCGCGCATTTGCAGAGATGTTTGCGGCGTTTGGTCTGGACGAAGCGCATGGCGGTTACGATATTTTCATGCGCACCACAGCGCCGTTTCACTATGCGGGCGTTGCTGAATTGTGGCGTCGGGTGATGGCGGCGCAGACTCCGAAAGGGCGCGCGCCACTTTATAAAGGGCGTTATGAGGGTTGGTTTTGCGCGAAATGCGCGGCCTATAAAACGGAGGATGAGTACCTCAAAGCGGAGAACCCGGATGATGCGCCAAATTGCTTGGAGCATCTCGCGCCGCTTGAACTGGTAGCCGAAGAAAGTTATTTTTTCCGGCTCGGCGATTACGCTGAAAAGCTGCTGGAAATCTATCAAGAGACTGATTTTATACGCCCCGAAGCGCGTCGCAACGAGGTGATGAGCTTTGTGCGCGGCGGTTTGCAAGACCTTTCCGTGAGCCGCCTGAAATCGTCGGTGAAGTGGGGAATACCCGTCCCGGATGACCCGGAACACGTTATTTATGTGTGGTTTGACGCTCTTTCCAACTACATCACGGCGTTAGGCTTTGGCAACGAAGAACGTGAAAAGGTTGCGGGTTTTGCGAAATACTGGCCCGCCTTGCACCTGGTTGGCAAAGACATTTTGCGTTTCCACGCGGTCTATTGGCCGGCCTTTCTCTTGGCCGCCGGCTTGCCTTTGCCAAAAATGGTTTACGCGCACGGAATGTTGCTGGACGCGGAAGGGCGTAAGATGGGCAAATCGGCGGGCAACGTGATAGATTTGGGCTTGCTGCGCCGTTATTTTAGTAACGACATGGCGCGTTACTTTCTGCTCCGCGAGGTGGTTTTCGGACAGGATGGCAAAGTAAGTTACGAAGCCATCGCCGAACGCGCCAACAGCGATTTGGCGAGCGGTTTGGGGAATTTAGTGAGCCGTACCCTGAGTATGTTGGAGAAATATTGCGCCGGGCGCGTCCCTTCTGAGGCGATACCGGAAACGCTTTATTTGCCAGCCAAACGGTTGGGTTTAGAGCCGGATGCGCAGGGTTTAGCGACGGCTTGGGAGTTGGCCCGCGACCAATTTTGCGCCCATCTCGACGATTTTGCGTTTAGCCGCGCGCTGGAAACGGTCTGGAGCGTTATCGCCCGCGTAGATAAGCTGATTTCGGAATCCAAGCCCTGGGAATTGGTGAAAAACGCCGAGACGCGGCCTTTACTGGAAGCGGTTCTTTATCGCGCCGCCGAATCTTTGCGTTGGCTGGCGGTTCTGTTGTACCCGTTGCTACCGGAGGCGACGCGGCAAATTAACGACGCGCTAGGCTTAAAAGAAAATATCGCCTTGCAAGACCCAACGAAATTAGTTTGGGGAGGGCTACCGGCGGGGACGCAGACAAGCATCGCCGGCGCATTGTTCCCGCGCCTGGACAAGAATAAAATTATGGCTGAAATTGAACTTGAAACAAAAGCTGCGGCGGCAGAAACCCCTGCGCCGGCGGGAGTTGTTGCGGAAGTAGTGACGGAACCGCAGTATATTACGATTGATGATTTTGCTAAGGTTGACTTGCGCGTCGGCTTGGTGTTGCGCGCAGAAAGAGTGCCAAAAGCCGATAAACTATTGGTTTTACAAATAGATGTAGGTGAAGCCGCGCCGCGGCAAATTCTCGCCGGCATCGCGCAGTTTTACGAACCGGAAAATCTGGTCGGGCGCAAAGTGGTTATTGTCGCTAATTTGGCCCCGCGTAAATTGCGCGGCCTCGAATCGCAAGGGATGGTCGTGGCGGCGTCTTTTGGCGAAGAAGGGCGTCCGGTAGTCGCCACTTTCCTGGAAGAAGTTCCTCCAGGCGCACGCTTAAAATAGCTTTGCGTATGCTTTTAGTAGATTCACACGCCCATTTCGACGGGCCGGAATATGACGCAGACCGTGACGCGGTGGTAGAGCGCGCCCGCGCCGCCGGAGTGCGTTTCATGCTTAATGTTGGCACAGGCGACCCGCATAGCGGAGTTTTGGAACGCGCTTTCCAAATGGCCGAACAATATGAGGGCGTCTTTGCTGCGGCGGGCGTCCATCCGCACGACGCCAAATTATACGACGACACGGTAGAGGAACGCATTAAGCAATTGCTTAATGTCAGCCCGAAAGCTTTAGCTTGGGGTGAAATCGGGCTTGATTACCACTATGAGCATTCGCCGAGAGACATCCAGCGCGCCGTTTTTGCGCGGCAATTACGCGCGGCGCGGGAGTTGGCTTGGCCGGTCATCATTCACTCGCGCTCGGCTGATGAAGAGACGTGTGAGATTTTACAAAACGAATATGGAGTGACGGAGCGGGCCGGGATAATGCACTGTTTCGGTGGCGGGCCGGAGTTAGCCAGGGTTGCTTTAAGCTTAGGGTTTATGATCTCTTTTGCGGGTAATATCACCTTTAAGAAGGCCGAAAACTTGCGGGACGCGGCGCGTGTAGTGCCATTAAACCGTTTATTATTGGAAACGGATTGCCCCTATTTAACGCCGGTGCCGTATCGCGGGCAGCGCAACGAACCGGCGCGGGTAGCGGAAGTTGCGGCTTGTCTGGCAGAGATACACAGAATAAGCGCGGAAGAATTGGCGGACTTAACCACGAATAACTTTGCGCGATTCTTCAGGGTTACGCTTTAAGCGGTAGTTATGGCAAATTTTTCTCAAACCATAGGGGCCTTGGCCGACCCGCGAATAGTGGCGCAGCGTGTCTTTAATTTGGTAGCGGACGAACTGGCTTTGGTAGAAACGGAGTTTGGGCGACAGGCGCGCTCCAATGTGCAGGTAATTTCTTATTTAGGCGATTATCTGCGCACTTCCGGGGGCAAGCGTGTGCGTCCGGCGTTGACGATTTTGGCTAACTACGCGGCGGGCGGGGAGGGCCGTAGCGAGCGTGTGATTCGTCTGGCGACGGTAATGGAGTTTCTCCACACAGCGACGCTAGTGCATGACGACATCATAGATAACGCCGAGACGCGCCGCAACCGGGCCTCAATAAACGCGCGTTTTGGCAATCAAACAGCCGTTTTATTAGGCGACTGGCTTTACATGAACGCCTTTGCCACAAGTTTAGAGGAACGCTCCTGGCCGATTTTGGACATACTAACCAAAGTCACGCGGCAGATGACCGAAGGCGAGTTGATGCAGTTGACGCTGTTGGGCCAGACGGATATTACGGAAACGCAGTATTTTGCGGTGTTGCAGTGCAAGACCGCCTATCTGTTTAGCGCGTGTTGTGAAATCGGCGCGATATTGGCCGGAGCTGACGAAGCAGCCCGGGTTGGTTTGCGCGAATATGGTTTGCAGTTAGGGACGGCGTTTCAGTTAGTTGATGATTTGCTGGATTGCACCGTGCAGGATGACGCGCTGGGAAAAGCGGCGGGCGCGGATTTGTTGGAAGGGAAGTTGACGCTGCCGCTTATTTATCTGCTTAAATCCGACGACAGTTGGCGCGAACGATTGCAAACTATAATGTGGGACGGCGCATATAAAAGCGTTCCGCGCGCGACTTTGATGGACGCCGTTAAGAATACAGGCGCACAGTCAAGGGTCAAGGAAAAAGCCGCAGGTTGCGCAGACAGGGCGCGTGAGGCAATTGCCGGATTGCCGGATTCTTTGTATAAAGACGCGCTGACAGAGCTGCCCGCGTATGTTTTAGGTCGGGAGTATTGATTAAAGCAGTATTGGTTAAGCTTGATTAAAGAGATAGGTTGTGGTATTAAAGCAATGGTTTCTCAGATTGCTTGACGACAACTCCAAAACTATGGCAAACGATAATTTACTGGCGACTTTAGAAAATACTTTACGACAAACCAGGGCTTCCCGGGCGCGTTTGGCTTCGCGTTTGGTTGAAATTGAGAATGAAGCGGTAGCGTTGCGCGCGGAGATGTCGGAGATGGATGCGATGGCGGCGCAAACCGAAGCCACTATGTATCGTTTTATGTCAGCGGTTTTAGGCGGCGCGCCACCCGTCTCTGCGCCAGCGGCACCGCCACCAACCGTGGCGCAAACTTACAATCTGCCAATTGCAACGCCAACCCTGCCAGTTAGTAGCGCTGCGCAACCTGCGCCTGCTGAGGTGACAAGTGTTCCGCCACCGATGGTTCAAGCTACAGAGATTCCTTTGGAAGTCATAGCACCGGTTTTGGCAGCCGCAACGAGTCAGGAAACTAAATTTAGTTCTGCCATTAGTTCTGGCCGTTTTGCTGATTTGACTATTCCGCAAGCGACTGCCGCGCTTTTGCGAGAGACCGGCGGGCCGCTCCATGTCAATGATATTTTTGCCCGCTTGGAGGCTGGCGGCTTTGTCTTTAGCGGGCATAACCCAACTATAAGTATCGCTGTCTCGCTGAACCGCAATGCCCGTTTTCGCAAAGTTTCGCCGGGAACGTTTGCGCTGAGTGGCAACGATATAGCCTAGTTGAGTGTGGCAATTCCGTTAATGTGGTAAAACATACCGGCCCGTGTCTAAAGGATACGGGCCGGTATGTTTTGTCAGTAAGAGGAGAAATACAGCTAACATTATGAGAGCGATGATACTTGCCGCCGGTTATGGCACGCGCCTCTGGCCTTTAACGATTGACCGCACAAAACCTGCCATTCCGGTGTTGGGCCGCCCTCTGGTGGGTTATGTCGCAGAGTATTTGGCGGGTTTTGGTATTCAAGAGGTATTGGTAAACGTGCATCATCGGCCTGAATCGGTGCGCGCGGCCCTGGGTGATGGAAGCCGTTTTGGTGTAAAGTTATCTTATATAGAGGAGTCGGAAATTTTAGGCACTAGCGGCGCGTTGGACAATGCCAGAGGCTGGCTGGAAGGCGGGCCGTTTGTTGTGGTCAATGGCAAGATAGTGACTGATATTGATTTAAGCGCGGCTCTTGCGGCACACCGGCAGAGTGGGGCGTTAGCCACTTTGGTATTACGGCCTAATCCGTTGCGGGAGCGATTTAGCCAGGTCTTCACCAACTCTGAAGGATGGTTACAAGGGTTTGGCGGAATGCCTGCGGCGGCGTCTGATAACGAAACTGACTCGTCGGCAGTAGGCCCGCAAATGTTCACAGGGATTCAGATTTTACAGCCGGAGATTTTCCGTTACATTCCGCGTGGGCGGTTTTCCCATCTGACAACCGATGTCTATCTACCGGCGGTGGCTGCCGGAGAAAAGATTGGAACCTATTTAGCAGACAACGCGAACTGGCATGAATTATCTACCATTGAGCGGTATTTAGACACTACGATTGAGTTATTGCGGGGCTTAGGGCAAACTGTAGCCCTGAGCGAAGGGGCGTATATTGCGCCAGGCGCGGAGGTGTCTCAGGCAATTTTGTGGGAAAACGCCCAGGTCGCAAATGGGGCCCGAGTGCGTGAAGCAATACTGGGCGCGGGTGTTCGCGTGGCTGCCGGTGAAGTTTGGGAAAGAGTCGTCTTGGTGCGTCGTGAATTATTGGAGGGCCAGAGTGCGCCGGAAAAGGCGCGCACCGGTTACTATGCAGGGGATAACTTTGTCGCGCCGCTTGGCTATTGTAAAATGGTGTAGGTAAGTAGTTCAAGGTTCAAGGTTCAAGGTTCAAGGTCAAATGTTTACGCCGCAATATTTTTGATGAAATTAGCAGAGGTCAAAACTTCGCCTAGCTTCGTGTCCGGCGCGCAGACGCGGGTAGCCGCTTTTGTGGCAGAGCGCGGAGCAGACGTTGGAAACCTTGTGGCCTTAACGCCGGATGCGTCGGCGCGCGAGTATTTTCGTATTCCCTGGCACGGGTCAACGGCAATCGTCGCCGCATATCCTGAGGGCTTTGACAAATTGACGCAGCCTTTTTTGGATGTGACCGGGCTCTTTCAGGCAGCCGCGCTGCCGGTGCCGCAAATTTATGCGGTGGATGAAGCAAAAGGTTTGATTGTGCAAGAGGATTGCGGAGACCGACAGCTTTACGATTATTTTGCGACCGCCTCGGAAGCAGATAGTGAACAGTTACTTAAAGAAGCGGTTACACTTATTGCGCGAATCCAACAGGCCACAGTAATGGCTACGGAGCGCGAATCTGTGGCGAGTAAGTTGGCGTTTGATTTCGCCAAATTGTCCTGGGAGTTAGATTTTTTTTACGAGCATTTTTTCGGGAGCCTTCGTAAGGAAAAATTAAAGCCGAGAGAGGCCAAACGCTTTAAGCAAGAATTGGCAATAGTTGCGCGGGAGTTAGCTGCGCGGCCCCGCGTTTTGTGCCACCGCGATTACCATGCGAGTAATCTGTTAGTGGACGGGCAGAAACGCCTTAGAATAATAGACTACCAGGATGCGCGTCTGGGGCCTGCCAGTTACGACCTGGTCTCTTTATTATTGGATCGAGTAACGCAAGTGCCGTCTTTGGCGCGGATTCGCGCCGGGCGTCTAAACTTTTTGCAAGCCAGAGTTAGCTTAGATTTACCGGTTCTTGAGGCGGAAGAATTTACGGCTGAGTTTCGCCTTATGACAGTGCAGAGAGTCTTGAAAGCGATTGGCACGTTTTCTTTTCAAATTGGGGTGCGCGGGCGTGTGGCGGTTTATGGGCGTTATATTAATCCCATGTTAATGGTGGCGGTGCAAGCTTGCGAGTTACTTGAGAGGTTTCCTTTAATACAATCTGTCTTAGCTGACAGGGCGTCTGATAAGTATGTTTGAAGGGTGGTAGCGCGTATCTTTATGCAACACGTTTATATCAAAGATTTAAGTAATCATGTGGGAATGGAAGTCACGCTTAAAGGCTGGCTTTATAATGTTCGCTCCAGCGGCAAATTGATTTTCCCGCAATTAAGAGACGGCACCGGCGTCGTGCAATGTGTGGCCTTTAAGAAAGCCGTCGCAGAAGAAACCTGGGAAGCTTTACAAAGAGTAACCCAGGAGTCTTCACTTGTGGTTAAGGGGGAAGTGCGCGCGGATGAACGCGCTCCGGGCGGCTTTGAAGTGGACGTTAAAAGTGTAGAAATACTACAAATAGCGCACGAATATCCCATAACCCCTAAAGAACACGGCCCTGAGTTTCTTTTAGACCGGCGGCATTTATGGATTCGCTCGCGGCGTCAGCACGCTATTCTGAAAGTGCGCCATACGATTGTTAAAGCAGTGCGTGATTATCTGGATGACCATGACTTCACGCTCTGCGACACGCCCATATTTACACCGGCGGCTTGCGAAGGCACGACCAATTTATTTGAGGTCAATTACTTCGATGAGGCAAAAGCCTATTTAACCCAATCAGGGCAACTATATAATGAAGCGACAGCGGCGGCCTTTGGTAAAGTTTACTGTTTTGGCCCGGCCTTTCGCGCCGAGAAATCGAAGACGCGACGCCATTTGACGGAATTCTGGATGGTAGAACCAGAAATGGCATATGCTAATTTGGCTGATGTAATGGCTTTGTCTGAGAGTTTTATAGCGTATATTGTCGGGCGTGTTTTGGAAACTCGCCAGGAAGAATTAAAGACTTTGGAGCGAGATGTCAGTAAGTTAGAGTTAATTGTCCCGCCATTTCCGCGCCTTCATTATGATGATGCCGTAAAAATGTTACAGGAAGGATATGCTAAAGGAGACTTAGAAAATAGATTTGCGTGGGGCGGAGATTTTGGCGCGCCGGATGAGGCTTACCTTTCTCGCCAATTTTCTAAGCCCTTAATGGTGCATCGCTATCCCGCGGCGGTCAAGGCATTTTATATGGCGCGCGATGAGGCGAGGCCCGAATTAGCTCTGGGAGTAGATGTTTTAGCTTCAGAAGGTTATGGCGAAGTAATTGGCGGCGGGGAACGAGCCACCTCTTTAGAGTTTTTGCAAGAACAGTTGGCGGCGCATCAATTACCGGAAGAGGCTTTTGCTTGGTACCTTGATTTGCGACGGTATGGCAGCGTGCCGCACGCTGGTTTTGGGATGGGCCTGGAGCGTTGCACCGCCTGGCTGTGTGGTATCGAACATATCCGGGAAACTATTCCTTTCCCGCGGTTGTTAAACCGCATAAAGCCATAATTATTTATTATAGTTAAAGTGTTTATTGAGCATATAGTACTTTAATATACCTACTGTAAGTATCGTCTATAGAAAGGAGTTAGTTTTTTATATGTTGGAACCCGAGCGGATAGTTACGATATTTGGTGGCGCAAAATGTCGGGAAGGGGATGTCGAATATGAAGAAGCGCGTTTGACGGGCCAATTGCTGGCTGAAGCCGGATACACCATCTGCACGGGCGGTTATCTGGGGGTCATGGAGGCGGCGAGTCGAGGCGCAAGAGAACGCGGCGGGCGTGTATTAGGCATTGTCATGAATCAATTTAAGAGCGAACCAAACCGATTTTTGACAGATAAAGTTGCAACATCCCATTTCTATGAGCGTTTACAGCATCTAATTACACGCTCAGTGGGATTTATCGCCTTGCGTGGCGGCATGGGTACCGTTACGGAAGTATCTTTGGTCTGGAATAAGTTGCAGACTAAAGTAATAGAACCTCGTCCACTTGTGTTATTGGGTGATTGTTGGCTGCCGGTGGTTACTGCTTGGCGCGTGAATTTAGTTGTCAGTGAAGCTGATACGAGCCTCTTAAACTTTGCGGGAAATGCCTCTGAAGCTGTCGCGTGTATAAAAAGTAAGACGATGAGAGAGGATTTATAATGAACAAGGGTAAATCTGTGACCCTGCTTGGTGTCCCCCTGTCATTGGGTTGTGGCATTGCCGGAGTCGAGTTAGGGCCCGCTGCGATGCGCGCTGCGCGCATCGGGCAGCGGATAGCGCAATTAGGCTATGAGGTGAACGACCTCGGTGATTGTAAAATTCCGGCCACTGATATTGCGTCTGATAACGTCCAGAAAATAGAGAGCGGGAATATTAAATTTCTTCCGCAAATAGGTGAAGTTTGTCAGGATTTAGCCAATAAGGTTAAGTGTATTTTAGATAGTAATTCTTTTCCCGTAATTATGGGCGGTGATCACGCAATCGCGGCTGGTTCTATCTCCGGGGTTGCCGGTCATTTTCATGAACTAAATAAACCTTTTGGTTTATTGTGGTTTGACGCGCACGCTGATATGAATACTCCCATCTCATCGCCTTCAGGGAATATACATGGGATGCCGCTAGCGGCCTTGCTGGGTTATGGCGCGGCGCAACTTTCTGACATTGGCGGGTTTTCGCCAAAACTGGTTCCCGCACGTTGTGTTCATCTAGGCGCGCGGGATGTTGATAGCGGTGAAAGAGAATTAATTAAATCTTTAGGGATTCGCTTTATCACCATGCGTGAAATTGACGAGCGTGGCATGAACGCTTGTATAGAGGAAGCTCTCACAATTATTAAACGTGAGTGTGACGAATTTGCGGTGACGTTTGACATTGATGCTTTAGATCCGGGGGATGCGCCGGGTTCAGGCACTCTGGTGCGCGGGGGATTGACTTATCGTGAGGCTCATTTGGCAATGGAAAAGGTTGCTGAGAGCGGGGGGTTGCGCTCATTAGAGATGGTTGAAATTAACACAGCGTTGGATTATAACAACCGCACTGCCGAGTTAGGTGTAGAATTGATTTTATCCGCGTTGGGAAAATCGATTCTGTAAGCGGGTTAAACGATAATTTATGGCTTTAAGCGTTTTTTTTGAGACATATGGATGTCAGATGAATGTGTCTGACACAGAGCGAGCACGGGCGGCTGTAACTGAGGCTGGTTATAGTTTGGCAGACAATGTAGCGCAGGCTGATGTGGTTATGCTTAATACCTGTTCAGTGAGAGCTAAGGCTGAACGTAAGGTATTTGGTAGAATTGATGAGTTGCATTACGCAGATAAAACCGGTAAGCAGATTATTGGCGTGATGGGTTGCGTGGCGCAACTTGAAGGGGAGAACCTCTTTGATAATAAAGGGAAGGTTTCTCTGGTGGTGGGGACACAAGCAATTAAACGTCTGCCAATATTGCTTAAAACAGTTAGTGAGCAGGGCAGAGTGCTGGATTTAGGCCCTGGTATAGTTAATAATGAACAATTTGTAACCCCTTCGTTAAGACATTCTGCGGCGGTCGCTTTTGTGCCTATTATTGAAGGATGTAATAAGTTTTGCTCTTATTGTATAGTGCCTTATTCGCGTGGACGGGAGAGGAGTCGGCCCGCGCTGGAAATAATTGATGAAGTTCTGAAGTTGAGAGACAGTGGTGTTAAAGAAGTCCACCTCATCGGGCAAAACGTGAATAGCTACCGCCCTGCGTCTGATAACGGACTGCAAAATATAAAAGGGGGTACGCCTTTTGTTAAATTGTTAAAGGCCGTTGCTAAGACGGATATAAAAAGAGTTAAATTTACAACATCCTTTCCTAGAGATTTTCACATAGATATTGTTCAAGCTCTTGAAGAATACTCTAATTTATGCAATTGGGTACACTTACCGGTTCAGTCAGGGAGTAATAAAATACTGAAAACAATGCGTCGCGGTTATACGCGTGAAGAGTATCTGGAGAAAGCAGAGAAAATCAATAAATCCCCCAAACAAATAGCACTTACGACCGATATTATTGTTGGTTACCCAGGCGAGACCGAAGATGATTTCTATGAAACTCTAAATCTCATGCAAATATGTGAGTTTGATGGTTCTTATTTATTTAATTACTCACCAAGAAGCGGGACTCCCGCATATAACTTAGCAGACTCTGTCCCTGAAGAGCAGAAAAGCATTCGATTTAATAGATTAGACAAATTACAGAGAGAAATCCAAGTAAAGAAGCTTAAAAACTTAATTGGGAAAACATTGGAGATTTTGGTAGAAAAAATAAGTCCTAAAGATAGCAATGCTTTTACAGGGCATTCAAGCTGTCACAAATTAGTTAACTTCATAGCACCTGATACTGAAATAGGGCAGATAGTTAACGTGAAGATTACAGAAATTAAACGAAATAGCCTTTTTGGAGAGCTAATAATATGAAATATGACGGTTTACAAGACCTTGAAGTAAAAATTCGTGCGCTTATTGTTGACCCTAACAGCGGTAGTCCCGTCTTAGTTCTCAAAGATATTAATAGTGAAGAGATGGTGCCAATTTGGGTCGGCGCTTGCGAAGCTAACGCAATCGCTTCAGCCATAGAGAATATTAGTTCACCCAGACCGATGACCCATGACTTGCTTAAAAACTTAGTTAATCAGGTTAATCTCATTGTAAAAAGAGTCGTTATTACTGAACTAAAGGAAAATACTTATTTCAGCACAATCGAAATGGTCTCTATCTCTGATGAAATGGTTTACTTAGACGCCAGGCCCTCTGATGCAATCGCACTCGCTTTACGTTGCGCGTCTCCTATCTACGTCCGGCGTGAGATACTTTCTAGTAGCGCAAAGGCCTTTTCTGACGCAGATTCCGACGAAGATGAATTATCTTTAAATAAGACCGGTGACGATTGGCCGGAGTTGTTAGATGATAACAACGAAGGTTTACCTATGTGATGCGCAAATTACCTGTATTATAATATCTATTATCGGACGCACTATGACACGCCGAATCTTACTCGCTGTCGCTCTGTTTTTAATACTCTGCCTGGCTTTTTTAGCCGGCAGCGGATATCGGAATTTAAACAAATCACAGGCGCATAATAAAGCCTCTGAATACATAACCGTTCCTAAGGGTTCATCTACGCAAGAAGTTATTTCCCAACTGAGAGAAGCCGGTATTATTGAACATGAATTACCGCTATTATTCTATATTAAAGCCAGAGGTTTAAGCTCTAGTATTAAAGCCGGCGATTACCGTTTTCCCTCTCCAATCTCGCCATTACAAACACTGGAAAAACTACAAGAAGGCCAACAAAAAACATTTCGTTTCACAGTCATTGAAGGCTGGACTCGCTGGGACATTACTAATGCTTTGATTAAGCTGCCTCAATTTAAAGCTAATACCTCTGAGATGGTATTAGCTTACATGAACAACACTTCTAAAATTAAAGAGATAGACCCCCAAGCTGATAATCTGGAAGGTTTTTTATACCCAGATACATACTTCTTTCCTCCCGAAACCTCATTTGAAGGTGTTATAAACACTTTAGTTAATAAATCCAAAGGTATCTGGACAACTGAAACCTTAGCCCGCACACGGCAATTAGGCCAAACTCCCAGACAAATTCTAACCATCGCTTCTCTCATTGAAACTGAAGCTAAATTGGCTGAGGAAAGGCCGGTTATTGCTTCTGTTATCTACAACCGGCTAAAAATCAACATGACTCTTGGAATTGACTCCTCTATAATATACGCCGCAAAACTAGCTGGTAAATGGAAATATGACGGTAAAGTTTACAAAAGCGATTTAGAACGTCAGTCTCCATATAACACAAGATTAAACCGAGGTTTGCCTCCCGGCCCTATTGCTTCTCCCAGCGCCAGTTCAGTATCTGCAGCTCTCAACCCCTCTAAAACAGATTACCTCTATTACGTTCGTAACCCCGCACGAAATGATGGAGCCCACAATTTCTACAATAACGACAGAGACTTTACTCAAGGCGTGCAAGCTCTACGCGATTGGGAAAAACGTCAAACCCCTTAGTTATACTCATGCCAGCCCACTCTCTCTCTCTTTACCCGTCGTTTCGTTATCAGACCCATAAATATTCTATTTGCACTATCAAAGCTATCAATTCTATGATATTTATCATCTGACATCGGGGGAATTTATATGTGTATCAGAAAAATTTTGGCTCTCGTCGCATCCGGCCTCATCTTCACCATTTCTTGCCTCGCTCAAGGTAAAGGTGTTGACACGCAAAGCACAAGCATCCGTGATGCCGGAACCGGCAGCAATGGCGGCAAGCAAGATACAGGCTCCGGGCGCGGGGTCAACTTCGGCAAAGGACGCGCTCCCGCCGCCGCGGCAATTCCTAACCCTTTTCGCCTCACGGCCCGGCGTGAGACCGTCTTACAGGCTTTGACTGATTTGTTACAAGCCAAAGGTATTGTCATTGACCAGGATACCTCGCGCTTGAGTGAAGGCGTAATTCGCACACAACCATTCGTTTTTGCCAAAGGAAGCGTCATCACTATTTCAGAGTTAGAGCATTCGGTGGAAACTTCAGTTACCCTTGGCCGTAGCTGGACACGCGCCCGTCATACACTTTTAATTGAAACCCAACCAATAGACGGAACAACGCTCAATCTATCTGTGACAGCAAAAATTGAAGCGCGCTCCGACGGCCCCGCAGGGCCGCAATGGATAACTCTGCGAAGCAGCGGCGAGCTAGAACGAAAACTAATTAAAGAAATAGTTGAGGCTGTGACAGGTACTTCACCTGACGCCCCGACGCCTAAAGTAAAACCTTAGCTTGATAACTTAAACTATGTCATTCGAGCATTTAACAAACAGTTCGACCCAAGATGGCAAAAAAGGTTATCTCTTTGGTTTATTTTTTGCCTTGCTTCTGACCGGTAGCCTTATCTACGGTTTTCTAAGGCTACGCGCACAAAATAATAAATCCAACACAATCCAAAATACGAAGCCAACGCCCACACCACTTCCAGCCCCGCAGGTTCAGGTTTATGAAGACGAGGCCCGTTTGCAAGGCTCAAGCGCCATTTTATCAGGCACCATCAAGAATATCTCCACAACTTCGCTAAACCATTTAACTGCAATCGTTGAACTAAGCCGCCGTAATCAAACACAAGCTACTGAGCAACGTATTATAACTCTCCGTCCCGACACCCTAAGCAGTGGGCAACAAGCTGTTTATCAACTCGCCGTGCCTTGGCGTGATTTCTCCTCCGTCAAGCTCGTCGCAATTAAAAGTAACGAACAAACTATCTGTCAACCGTCAACTCAGAAATGCGTCTCCGCCGGCAAAGCCAGAGCCAAAGAGACAACTCCCGACAGTCGGCCCACTATCAAGAAGACCGTTACCCTTCCCGCTAAACCACGACGGCCCAGCGGTGACGAAATTATCAATACTCCCGAAACCGCCGCGCCCTACTAAATGGCTACGCCGCAACGCTTGACAGCCACACCGCGCCTTGTTAGATTAGTAATCTTTTGCACTACGGTCATTTTTCACCTAAGAGAGGATTAATACATTGAGCGCAACCAACGGCCACCATAACGGCTATTTATTTACTTCTGAATCCGTCACCGAAGGCCACCCGGACAAAATCGCCGACCAAATTTCGGACAGCATTTTGGACGCGGTTTTAGCCCAAGACCCCGCCAGCCGCGTCGCTTGCGAAACCATGATTACCACCGGCCTGATAATTATGGCGGGGGAAATCACCACCAACGCGCAGATTGATTTCCAGAGCGTCGCCCGCGAAACTGTGCGCAGCATCGGTTACGACCGCGCCAAATACGGCTTTGATTGCGATACTTGCAGCGTACAAGTCGCGCTTGACAAGCAATCGCCCGACATCGCTATGGGCGTTGACCGCGACGGCGCGGGCGACCAGGGCCTCATGTTCGGCCACGCCTGCAACGAAACGCCGGAATTCATGCCTTTGCCTATTGATTTGGCGCAACGCCTGGCCATGAAACTCACCGAAGTTCGTAAAAGCGGCGCGCTTCCCTACCTGCGGCCCGACGGCAAATCGCAAGTCACCGTTGAATACCGCGACGGCAAGCCCTTTCGCATTGACGCCATCGTCATTTCGTCGCAACACAGCCCCGAAGTCACCAACGAACAACTCCGCGCCGAAATCCTGGAGCACGTCATCAAGGCCACCGCGCCGGCGGATATGCTCGACGCAAACACAAAGTACCACATCAACCCAACGGGTCGTTTTGTCGTTGGCGGGCCGCAAGGCGATTGCGGTTTGACGGGGCGTAAAATCATTGTGGACACCTACGGCGGCGCGGCCCCGCACGGCGGCGGCGCGTTCTCCGGCAAAGACCCCACGAAAGTTGACCGCTCGGCGGCCTATATGTCGCGCTACATCGCCAAAAACATCGTCGCGGCGGGCCTGGCCGACAAATGCACCGTGCAATTGGCCTACGCCATCGGCGTGGCCGACCCCGTTTCCGTTTTAGTGCGAACCGAAGGCACAGGCCGCATAGACGAAAACAGACTCGCCGACCTCGTGCGCGAACATTTCCCGCTCACGCCCAAAGGCATCATCGAACACCTGGACCTGCGCCGTCCGATTTACCAAAAAACCGCCGCTTACGGCCACTTCGGACGCAAAGAACCCGGATTCACTTGGGAAAATACCGACAAAGCCGAAGCCCTCCGCGCAGCGGCTGGAGTTTAGTTATCACACCACAGAGGCGCACAAAGGCGCACAGAGAAGATAAATAAAACCTCTGTGTTACTCTGTGCGCCTCTGTGGTTCATTCATTTTTGAGGAACTTATGCCGACAACACAACCAACGATGGAATACGAAATAAAAGACATCAACCTGGCCCCGCAGGGCAAGCAGCGCATCGAATGGGCCGAACGCGATATGCCCGTGCTGCGTTTGATTCGTGAGCGTTTCGGCGCGGAAAAACCGCTCGCCGGCCTACGCATACTCGCTTGCGCCCACATCACGACGGAAACCGCGAACCTGGCCCGCGCTTTACAGGCTGGCGGCGCGGAGTGCGTGCTAATCGCCTCTAACCCGCTCTCGACGCAAGACGATGTGGCGGCTTCGCTCGTGGCCGACTGGAACATCCCAGTCTTTGCCATCAAGGGCGAATCCACCGACACTTACGTCCGCCATGTCCGCAACGCGCTCGAAACCAACCCGCACATCATCATAGACGACGGCTCCGACGTTGTTGCCACCATGTTGAAGGAACGCCAAGACCTGATTCCCAACATACTCGGCACGACGGAAGAGACCACCACCGGCATCGTGCGCCTCGAAGCTATGCAAGCCGCCGGCGTGCTGACCTTCCCCGCCATGGCCGTCAACAACGCGCAGACCAAGCATTTCTTTGACAACCGTTACGGCACAGGCCAATCCACGCTCGACGGCATTATCCGCGCCACCAACGTCTTGCTGGCGGGACGCACGCTCGTCGTCGCCGGTTACGGCTGGTGCGGCAAAGGCGTCGCCATGCGCGCGCGCGGCATGGGTTCCAACGTCATCGTCACGGAAATCAACCCGATAAAGGCCGTCGAAGCGGTCATGGACGGCTTCCGCGTTATGCCCATTAGCGAAGCGGCCTCGCGCGGCGACATCTTCGTCACCGTCACGGGCAACCGCCACGTCATTGACGGCGCACACTTCGCCTCTATGAAAGACGGCGCGATTGTCTGCAACAGCGGCCACTTCGATTTAGAGTTGAATTTAACGGCCTTGCGCGAAATGTCTATTGGCGACCCGGAAACGGTGCGCCCCTTCGTCCAAGCCTACAACCGCACAGACGGCGGCAAAGTCATTGTCCTCGGCGAAGGCCGTTTAATCAACCTCGCCGCCGCCGAAGGCCACCCCGCCAGCGTCATGGACATGAGTTTCGCCAACCAAGCGTTGTCAGCGGAATTTCTGGTCAAAAACAGAGGCCAACTCGCGCCCGGCGTCCACACCCTGCCCGCTGAAGTGGACACCGAAATCGCCAGCCTCAAACTCAAAGCATTGGGCGTCAATCTCGACACCCTCACAGCGGAACAAATCGAGTACATGAATAGCTGGGAAACAGGCACTTAAAACAGGCGGTTCAATGTTTTAAGTTCAGGTTCAAAGTTAAGCGAAAGCGGCGTCCGGCACAACCTGGACGCCGCTTTCTAATGGGTATAGATTACAGAGTGCTTAAAGGTTGAAATATGAAAGTACTTTCTTATTCTTTGCTGATGTTTTGTTTATTGTCGGTCTCCGCGTCAGCTCAATCAATGTCGAACAAATCGGCGGAAGTTTCGATTACCATTGACGATATGAACCTCAACGGTAACGACACGCCCAAACTCTCGCTCGACGAGCGAAACACGGCTATTCTGGCTGCTCTGCGGAAGCATCGAATAAAAGCCGCCTTATTCGTCTGCGGGATGCGCGTTGATAACGAACAGGGGAAAAAACATCTGCTGGAGTGGGATAAAGCCGGGCACCTGACGGCCAATCATTCTTATTCGCATTTGTTTTATCCGAACACCGCTTTCGAGAAATTCTCACAGGATATTATCAAAGGCGAAGCAGTCATCTCCGGTTTGAAAAACTTCCAGAAATTTTTTCGTTTTCCTTATCTCAAAGAGGGCAATACGACTGAGAAGCGCGACAAAATCCGGGCGTTTCTCAATGAACGAAATTATCGGATGGGGTATGTGACGATTGATACTTCCGAATGGGCGATTGACGGGCGGCTTCGCAAGCGTCTGCACGATAATCCGAATGCCGATTTAACCGCTTATCGTGATTTTTATCTTGAGCATATTTGGGAACGGACGCAATTTTACCATCAGCTTGCCCGCAAAGTTATCGGCAAACCCGTCAGACACACTCTACTCATTCATCACAATCTGGTGACGGCGTTGTTTCTTGATGATTTACTGCGAATGTTCGAGAAAAAAGGGTGGAAATTAATCAACGCCGAACACGCTTTTAAAGACCCCGTTTTCAAAAAATTTCCGAATGTCGTTCCGGCAGGCGAAAGTATCATCTGGTCGCTGGCGAAAGAGTCCGGGAGATTTGAAAACGAACTGCGTTATCCGGCGGAAGACGAGCGATATGAAAAAGAGAAAATGGACAAGCTGGGCTTGTAATACTTATTACCGGTCATCAAGTGACCCTAGTTGACAAGTCTTCGCGGGCTACGCCTTCAATCTCTAAAATCAAATCCGACCCGTAGGCTTTGGCGGGTGTTTGGAAACCCGTTTGGTAATTGCCGGCCAAGACTTTTTGGGCAATCAAGAGGGCCGTCAGAGAGGTCAGTTTGTAGCCTTCCGGCCCGCTCTGGCGGGTGGCGACGCTTTGGCCGGCGGCGTCTGTGGCCTCGCCGTAAAGCAGAGTCGCGCCGCGTTCGCGTTGTCCCAAGTCAGGGCCGGCGGGTTGGGCGTCAATGCGCCGCTTGAGGAAATTTTGCACCGGGCCGGAGGCCAGCAAACCGCCGCAATAGCGGCTGGCAACCATCAGACGGCGTATCGGCGCGGGGATGACGGAATAGACTTCGATGTCAGGGATGCCGGTGGTGTGAAAGGCCGTCGAGACATCGCCCCAAGGGATGGTCGTCGCGGTGACAGGGCCGCGCCCGAAATCTATCTCGCGGGTTTTCCAGGCCGCCGGCACTTGTACTATTTTGCCGTCCCGACGCACCGCACCGCCCTTGCCCAATTTTTCCACCATCGTGGTCGCCGTGCCGTGAGAGATGCCTCCCAGACCGTGAAAGGCCAGCGTGAGGCGCGTCGCCGTCGGCAAACGGCGTTTCAAGTGGGCCGCCAGGCAATCCGAAGGCACTACGTCAAACCCGACGCCCGGCATCACCATAACGCCAGCCTTTTTCGCTTCTTCATGACGCACCGTCAACGCCTCAAATACTTCTATTTCGCCCGTGATGTCCAAATAGTGGACGCCGTTTCGCAGACAGCCTTCAACCATCGGCTGGGAGGTGCGGCTAAACGGCCCGGCGCAATGCAAGACAACCGCTATATCCTGCAAACCCGTATCCAAAGCTTTTTTGTCTGTGAGCGTAAATACACGCTCCGCAAAGCCAAATGCGCGCGCCAGCGTTTCAATTTTGCTCGCGTCACGGCCCGCGATAACAGGTCGCCAACCGCGCTCTTGACACATACCTAGAATTAACTTCCCAGTGTAGCCATTGGCTCCGTAAATGAGAAAATTGTTTGACATATCTATCTCAAGACGTAGCGCAACCGGCCAACCCTTCACCCGCTCACACAGGCAACCATCTGAATGTTCAGCCGTGCGACCTGCTACATTTTTGCATTGCCGCGCAGCCGAACGTCTCACCAGCCGCACAGCCGGCCTGCTGGCATATCTATCCCCGGGCTAAACCGTCTAAATATTTCAACTTACAGATAAACCATTTATTTGCAAGTATTAACCTTCGCTCTGCCGTTTTAGGTGCGCGTGCGGGATAATAAATATAAGGTCAGGCAGCTAAACAATGCCGTCGGCGTCCAAGCCGCGGCAACCGGTGGAAGTATTCCCCGAACCCCAAATTGCTGGCAAACATTTGTTAAAATCCAAAACACAAGACTCGCCAGAACTGCCGCACCAAGCGCATTCAGTATGCGCCGTCGGTCAAAAGCAAGAGCCAACGGCGCACCTAAAAGTATCAACGCAAACGCGCCAAATGGCGCCGCATACTTGGCTTGCAGTGATGTAGCCAACAGCGCAACGGTTTCACCGCGCCCATTGGAGGCTTTGACGTAACCGCGTAAATCTTCGGCGCTCAATTGTGAAGGCTTGTCAGCCGCGGGTTTAAAAACCTCCGCCGGCGCGTTTACAGGTAATGTCAGTGCAGTTTTTTTCTCGCTGCTTAACTGCCCGTTAATAATCTGTATTTCCTCTACTTCTTGCAGATCTAATCTACTCGCCCCATCCCAAATAGCGCGTTCGGCGCGAATGACTTGTTTCAGATGAGTCTGGTCGCCAGCGAATAAATAGATACTTACGTCGCGTAAAGCCCCGCTCGTTTCATCATAACTATAGCTGTAAAGAGTGGTGCTGCCGGAGGGCGCTAACCATTGGCGCGTAGGAGTAACTCCTTTCGGACTTCCCTTAATTTGCGCCCGGAGCGTGTCTTGTGTGATATTTGCCGTAGGCATGACACGTTCTTGTAACCACCAAAAACCCAGGCACAAAGCCAGCGCAAAAATAAAACAAGGCAACATAAGGCGGTACGCGCTCAAGCCGCTCGACCACCAAGCCACAGCCTCCAGACGCCGCGCCATGAGCGCGTAAGCAGTCAGCGCGGCAATCAACCCCGCCCCTGGAAGTGTTTGTCCAAGTGTCAACGGCAAAAGGTAAAAAAGATAACGAGCCACCAGTAGATAGCCTTCTTTGCCTGGCGCGATGAATCTCCACAACTCAAATAAAGTGAAGGTCAAAAAGAGAAAGGTCAAAAGCGACAACGTAAGCGCGAACACCATTGCCAGAGTTCTCAGAGCGCTCCAATCCAGATAGGCGGGAAAGCTAGACCAATAGCGGGAATTTCGCCCCCCGACACGCTTTGTAGCAGTGGGTTCCGGTTTGACTTCGTTTGCTTCAATTCCCTTCTCAGCTTCCGTTTTGCGCATTAAGCGGCGCAGCCAACCGCGTAGTCCAAAGCGACGGTTGCGCGAAGTAAGCCAAAACAGACTAAATAAAGTCGCCAACCCAGGCCCAAGCCAAACCCCGGCTATTGGCGGTAAAGTCCCCTTGCGAGCTAACTGTTCGCCGACAAGCGCCACTAGTTGATAGATAACCAAGGCTACAAAGCCCAACACCAAACCGGCCCCGCGCCCGCCGCGTCTTACCCTGGAACCTAAACTCACACCTAACAAACCCATCACTAAGGGGCCAAATGATAACGCCAGCTTTTTCTGAGCTTGAACCGCCGCGCTGCGCTGCTCAGGCCCCGCCGGGCCAGCAGCCAATTTTCGCAACTCGCCCAAAGTCATTTCATCGAATTCAAAGGGCCTTTTCTCTAAACGCTGTAATATATCCTGGCGGTTGGTAGGAAAAGTCAGGCGGGTTTGGCCGGCACGGTCAACCGTCCAAGCCTCGGTTGAGTTTGCGCCAGCAGTTTCGTTGGCGGTTTTATCCGGCATTGAACTGAGCATCACCGCATCTTGAAGAAATAGTTCTGAACCCTGGCCGGAAACCTCCTTAGCAAAATCAATACGCCCTTCCCGTGCCGTTATCAGACGCACCTTGCCGTTAGCTTGTTGGTTAAAGATAAAGACATTTTGCCAGACGCCTTTGACGCGGTCACCTTCGCGGATATACAGCACATATTCGGGTATTTTGGTGTTAAAAGTGCGCGGCTCAACCGGAGATTCTAATTTGTATTTAGCGGCCCGCAACTCTATCTCGCGCAGTGAGCGCATCGCTTCAGGAGCAACCGAGAGGTTAAGAAAGAGCGCGCCTAAGGAAATAGCGGCGGAGATAATCAGCACTGGACGCGCCAGGGCGTTGAGGCCCAAACCGGCGGCTTGCATGGCAATGATTTCGCTATCACTACCTAATTGGCTAAGTCCGATAATCACGGCCAACAAGACAGCCATCGGTATTGCCAGCGTCAAGAGAGTCGGCAAGAGGGCCGCCAAAATGTTGAGCACCGCATCTCCCGGTGCATCTGTCGCGCTCAGAGCTTCCAATAGGCGCCCGGCTTGTTGCGCCGCCAAGGCGCCCGTTAAAAACACTCCAACGAGCAATAGATACGCCGAAACGGTGCGCCCAACATATCTATCTATAAGCCATCTGCCACTTCCCATTATCTTTAACCAACTGAAATGTATTCACAAAAAAGCCGCAGTCAATAGTTTATGCGCCATCAACTCTAACTCTTCCAAAGCCTTTGTTCCCTGAGCTAAAGCTGCAAAATCTGTCGGGTTGTGAGTGCGTGTCGTGGTTAATAAGGCGTATGTCTCGAAAGCCATTTTACGCGCCGGAGCCGGGCGACAGTTTTCGCAATAGAGATGATATTGCCCATCCCAATAAATGCCGGAAGCCAGGGAAAGAGTTTCATGGCAACGCAAACATTGGCTCCAACCGGGGAGCAGACCGCTAAGTTTTAATAACCAAAGACTAAAATAGGCGCGAATGGCCCGACGTTTTGCCGGCAGTCCGGCCAACGCCTCCATGCAAGCCCGGGCGAGTGAGTACAACTTGGGGTTAGGCTCATGCGGTGGAGATAGGGCAACAATAAGTTCGCCCAAATAAGCCCAATCCGCCATCACGTCAGGGTCGCTGGAGACAGTGAAATAATCGCGTAGGATTTCTATCTGTTGGATTGAAACCAATTCCCTGTCTTCTTTAGCGCGATAGGTCAATTGTATGAAAGTAAACGGCTCTAGCCCCGCGCCAAACCTGCTTTTTAGTCTCCTGGCCCCTTTCGCCACGCCCCGCACAACACCGTTCTGGCGCGTCAGAAAGAGCGCGATTTTATCCGCGTCACCTAAGCTATAAGTTCGCAGCACCACCGCCTCGGTAACATTTAGTGTAGCCATGAACTACCAGGGGAAAAAGTAAAAAACCCAGGCGAGCAGTAAACCTACGCCCATAAATTCGCCGAAGGTGCGCAAACCGGCCCACAAACGCGCTTTAGTAGTTGGCAATGGCGCAACAATACTAAAAACAAGCGCGACCAATGCGGCGCAAAGGGCCATCGCTAGTAGATGCTTCATGGTTTCCTCCCCACGCTAATATCGAAGGCGTCCAGCATCAACAGAAAATTGAGAAGACCGGCCACTTTCAGAAAAGTATCGCCATACTCAAATGTTGCCAACTGCGCTTGTTCGACAAAATTGGCGCCCGTTACATGACTGAAAAGGTAAATCGCGCCGGTGCCTAAATTCATGAAACTCCAAAAAGTGTCTAAAAAAGTGCTGGTCGGCGCATTATTGCCCAACAAAGGATAAAAATGCCCGCCCCAGACGCGCCCGATGACAAACATTCCCCAGACCACGCCGCCCCCCAGCAAACCGCGCAACCACTTTTTTTGTAACAGATGGCCCGCGCCAGGAATTAACCAGGCAATAATACCCAAGCCCCAGGCGCGCCAGTTTATGGCTCCATCATTTTGCATAAAGTATTAACCCCAATTGCTTAAAGATTGCTTAAAGCAATTGATAATAGCCACCGCCGGCACAGGGTCGGCAAAGGATTCGTTGCGCCTCGCTCAACACTTCGCGCCCGTCGTTGATTCCTTCGCCACAAATTTCACAAATCACGCGCGAACGAGGCCGGCCCGGCATATCGTTCTCGTCTAATAATATTTTTACGCGCTCGAACTTAAAAAGTTCTTTATCTTCTGCTTGTTTATACGTCTGCCATTGACGCTCTTTCTTACTCTCCAATTCAGGATGTCGCTGCTCGGCTAATTGCCGCGCTTCGTCCAAAGCGGTAATACGCACCGCCGCGCCGGTTTCCAGATTTAAGAAACTTGCCGCGACTTTGCCGTAATCCAGATATTTCAAACTACGGCGTCCTAAACGCGCCCCCGTCACTGCGCCCACAGCGTCAGCCATGCAACGGTCAATTTCCACCCACACCAGGAACTTTTTACGGTCAGCCCCGCGCGGATCAGCCAGGCCAATAGAGCGGCAACCCAACAAAGCCATCCTCACGCCCAGCAATTGGCCCGGACAGAGGTGTCCATGCTGGCAGCGGCACTCTTCTAAAAGGGCATCTAAATCATACTGTGACATGATATTAAGCAGGTGAGCAAAAGTACTCCGGTTTATTGAACTCACAAAGTTATTGCGGCGTAAGCATTTAACTTTGAACCTTGAACTTGAAACTTGGAACTACCCGCTTAGTACAAAAGAAAGTTCTTTCTAAGTTTCATAAACGCCGCCAAATCATTCTGCCAAGACGCTTCAATTGTCAATAAACTATCACCTTGCTCCAACGCGAGGCGTATTTTATCGGTGCCGTTGATGACATCAAACGGGTTGCGGTCATAGACGTATTCATATGGCGGCTCTTTCCAGCGAAATTCGTCGCGGTACATATCGTAGGCGGCTTTGACCAACGCCACACCGGTCAGCGCGGGCTTAAATATGTCGCGGTCTGTGACGTGCAACTGCACGCCGTTACAATTTTGCCCCGCGTGTTTCTG
>JAYVJN010000027.1:0-5841 GCA_043769325.1 Acidobacteriota bacterium | reverse complement strand
CACGCAGCCCTTCCCCAACACCATGGGCGACATGGACGCCAACCCGTATTGCCAGGCGAACCCCAACAACTGCCAACTCATACGCGCCAGCCACGTCCCATCTTACGAACGGTTCGCCGGCGACAGAGCGCGTCTCAACGCCAGCCAACTCGCGGCGTCACAACTCGCCCTGGCAACCAATTTCGCCAGCCGCACCGAGTTTGTCTCGCGCTATCCGTTGAGCCAGACGGCGGAAATGTATGTGGACGCGCTGATAGCCAACATCCAGGCCGCCGACGGCGCGAACCTCACGGGCCAACGGGCCGCGCTGATTGCATTATTTAATAGCGGCGGGCGCGGCGCGGTCTTGTTCCGCCTCGCCGAAGACAACCAAGCGGGCAACCCGATAAACAACCGCCCGTTTATTGACGCCGAATACAACCGCGCTTTTGTGACCACGCAATACTTCGGCTACCTGCGCCGCGACGCCGACCTGCCGGGCCTGAACTTCTGGCTCTCGGTGGTGAATCAATTCCCGCTTCGCAGTCCGGTGGGCCAGAACGGGATGGTCTGCGCCTTCATCACGTCGGCGGAGTATCAGCAACGGTTCAATTCGTACTTCACGCGCACGAACCAGACCGATTGCCCGTAGTGAGCGCAAGCCAGGCCCCTCACGATTGGAGCGCGGAGAGCCTTATCCGCATGAGCGCGACAGCGCGAAAGAAAGCCGCGTAACAGGCCGTGTCATAATCAACACGCCTTTTACGCGGCTTTTTACTTGCCTCGAAGCCAGTAGCTATATCTTTCAAGAAAAAGAATTTTAGCTCTGCGGAAAACACAGAAAACGCGGAAATAAGCAAAGGTAAGCAAAGGCAGAACTTGGCTGCTTTTTTCCGTGTGTTGCGCGTGTTCCGCAGACAATTCTTTTTCTTGAAGTGTATAGTAGCCAGTAGCCAGTAACTAAGCCTACCGCTTGCTGCCAAATGGCGACACGCGAAGGCCGCGTCAGTGGCGCAGACCAGGACGGCGGCGGCGGTTCGCGCCAGAATTAGCGCCACGCGGCTTCTTAACTGCCCACTGCCCACTGCCCACTGCCCACTGCCGCAAGGGTCTCTGTTGGCAGGCCCGCGTCCAGCCACGCTTTCGTGCCGCCGATGACATTGTAGATTTCACGAAACCCGGCATTTTCTAACAGACTCGTGGCTGCGCTGGAACGATAACCGCTCTGGCAAATAACGTAAGTTGGCTTGTCGGGGTTTAGTTTGTCCAACTCACGCGCCAGGCTGTCAAGCGGCAGGTTTATCGTGTTGACGGCGTGGCCGTTGGCGTGTTCGGCGGGGCGGCGCACGTCCACAAACTGAATGCCGCTAGTTAGTAATTCGTTAACCTTTTCCACGGGAATTTGCGCGACGGTTTTCTTCGCGCCCGTGTAATTTGCCAGCAAAATAAAGCCTTTGACCGAATCATGCCCGACCCGCGCCAGCCGTGTGAAGGCTTCATCCACTTGCTCTTGCGTGTCGGCCATCAAAGCTACCGGCGTGCCAATGGGAATCAACGTCCCGGCCCACGAAGCGAACTGCCCGCCGAGGCCGATGTTGACGGCGTTGGCGATGTGGCCCGCGCCGTAGTCTTTGTTGAGGCGCACGTCAATCACCACACCGGCGAAGTTGTTTATCTGTTCCGTCGTGAGGGCTTGCGGTTTCGGCAAATCCGCCAACGCGGGCGAACCGGCCAGGTTTTTGGCCGCGCTCCGGGGGAAATACGCGGGGACTTCGGGCTGGTCTGCGGCGACGATTTTGACGAAATCGTCTTTCGACATTAGTTGCAGCGCGTAGTTGGTTTGGCGTTGGTGGCCCAGCGTTGACCAGGTTTCTTTCGAGAGCGATTTGCCGCACAGACTCCCCGCGCCGTGCGCCGGATAAACTTCGGTGTCGTCGGGCAGGGGCAGAATCTTTTCGCGCAACGAATCGTAGAGCATCGCCGCCATTTCTTGCGCGGTAAAGCCTTTGGAGCCAACTAAATCAGGCCGTCCCACGTCGCCGATAAAGAGCGTGTCGCCGGTGAACATCTGCAAAGGCTGGCCCGCGCTTGCCGCCAGAATAGTGATGCCTTCGGGCGTGTGGCCGGGCGTTTCCATGAATTTCAGCGTGACACCACCGAGCGGCAATTCGTCGCCGTCTTTTACTTTCAGCGTGGGGAAAGCGGTGTTGGCGCGTTGCCCGTAGATGATGTTTGCGCCTGTCTTGTGCGCCAGTTCGAGGTGTCCGCTGACAAAATCGGCGTGCGAATGGGTTTCGATAACGTACTTGATTTTCAGGCCCTGCGCCGCCGCTTCGTCGAGGTATTGTTGCACGTCGCGCTGCGGGTCAATCACCGCCGCCTCGCCCCGCGAACCAATCATGTAAGAGGCGTGCGCCAGACATCCGAGATAAAATTGTTTGAAGAACATGGCTGTTAAAATAACCTAACCCACTAAGCATCTTGCAGAAACACGCACTACGTCAAGTGTGTGATGTTTGACGCCCTTGACTAAGTGCGGGCTTCCGCATTGTGGGGCACTTTATTTTTGACGAGTTGGCGGAGGTTGCGTTTGAATTCGGGCGTAAAGAACACTGCCGCCGGCGGTTCATTCGGCATCCAGCCCCTCCCACAGCGTTGCCAGGGGTGTGGTCTCGCCTTGTTGCGCTTCGTGCCAACCCTGGCGGAAACTGTCCGCCGCCAGCTTCAAGGTCACGCTTTCCCGAAAAGCCCGCATAACCTGTGCCATAAAGGGCAAATACTCCTCCGGCAACGCCTCCACTTCGCGCAACACCTGCTGACGGTAAACTGTAATGGTTGTGGACATGAAAAGCTCTCCTCATTCCGGGGACAGTATAGCCGGCTTCAAAAATAGCAATTCGCGGCTGAGTTGGCAAAGAGCAGAACCGCCGCTTATGCGAAGCAGTAGTTAAACGCGGTCGGTTACTATAATTTTTCGCTGCCACCGCAATACTTTACGATTGGAGCGCGGACAGCCTTGTCCGCATGAGCGCGAACGCGCGAAAACGGGTTACAGGAATAGGCCCGTTACGGTTTAACCGGCCCGTTGCGAACGCCCCTTACTCGCATTCGCTCGTTGCGGACAAGGCTGTCCGCGCTCCAGTCGTAACACGCTCCGTTTTTAGCGAAATTCAACCCCTTATTTGCATTATAAACTTTGCGCGGCCTCCGTCCAATTAATATATGTCATTGGGGAGCATTTTGTTTCAGTTGCCTTTTCACGCGCCACTCGTTACCATCCCGTGCATGAACGAATTACACCACCGCGCCATCGCCATTGACCTGCACGCCGACACCGTGCAACGCCTTGTTGACGAGGATTTCGACATCAGCTTACGCCACACGGACGGGCATCTCGACGCGCCGCGTATGCGCGAGGGCGGTTTGGACGCGCAGTTTTTTTCGATTTGGGTTGAGCCGCAATACTTCGGCACGGGCGGGCCAACCGCCGTCGCACGCGCCGACAAACAGATTGCCGCCATTCGCGCCTTGCCCGAAAAGTATCCCGAAACGTGGGAACTCGCCACCACCGCCGCCGATATTCGCCGCATCGTGGCCCAAGGCAAACTCGCCGCGCTGATGGGTCTGGAAGGCGGTTACGCGATTGACGAACGGCTGGAAAATGTCAGGAAATACTATGACTTAGGCGTGCGTTATATGTCGGCGGCCTGGAGTTACAGCGTCAGTTGGGCCGGTTCGAGCAACGACGAAGCGGGCCAAACGCGCGGCCTCAACGACTTTGGCCGCGAGGTTATACACGAGATGAACCGCCTCGGCATGATGGTTGACGTTTCCCACGTCTCGGACAAGACCTTTTGGGACATCATCGAAGTTTCAGATAGGCCCGTCATCGCCTCGCACTCCAACGCCCGCGCCCTCTGCCGTCACCAACGCAACCTCACCGACGACCAAATCCGCGCCATCGGGATGCGCGGCGGCGTGATGTGCGCCGTCTTTTACAACGGCTTCTTAGACGATGATTGGTCACGCGAAAAAGACCGGGTGGACGCGGAAATCGCGCCCTTGCTGGCTGAACTCGCGGCAAACACGGACGGTTCGCCCCTGCAAAAATATCTCGCCACCGAACCCGTGCGGATGAAGATTCTCGCCGAAAGAACGACGCCTTTGCCTATCGCCCGCGTGGTTGACCACATAGACCATTTCGTCAACCTGGCCGGCGTGGAGTGCGTCGGCCTCGGCTCCGACTACGACGGCATCCCCGCCGCGCCACAAGGCTTAGACGACGTTTCCCAACTCCCCAACCTCACGGCGGAACTCCTGCGGCGCGGTTACAGCGCAACAGACGTGGAGAAAATCCTCGGCGGCAATGTGCTGCGCGTGTTAGCAACGGTCACAGGGGCGTAATGTTGTGTTAAAATGCGATTTGGAGGCCAGGTTATGACGATAGCTTTAGAAACCAGCGTAGTTCAGGAATGGGCAAACACTGTAGCGCATTTGCCGGCACGCGCGTCTCTGGTCATTGGCGACGCCGCTTGGGAAGATTACGAGGAGTTGCTCCGCGAACTCGGCCCGACTTATCCGCAACGCATCTTTTATGACAAAGGGAAAATGGAAATTATGCCTCCTACTTTTAACCACCACCACCCAATTTCCGGCATTCACAATCTCATCGTCGTCTTGCGTGATGAACTAGACATGGACATCGAACCCAGTGGTTCGACCACGCTTCGCGCCCGCCTGAAAGAAGCCGGGGCCGAGCCGGACGACGCTTTTTATGTCCAGAACGCGGCGCGGATTATCGGCAAAACGGATTTGGATTTGAGCCAAGACCCGCCGCCGGACATCATGGTTGAAGTTGACCGCACGAGTTCTTCGTTGAATCGTTTCGCCATCTACGCGCGTTTGGGCGTGCCGGAAATCTGGCGGCTGCATGGTGAAACCGTCAAATTCCACCTGCTGGAAACGGACGCCTACGCCGAATCCGCGCACAGCCGCGCCTTCCCTTTTCTCGCCTCCGACGCGCTTTCCCGCTTTCTCGCCCAAAGCCTGAAAGAAGGCGAACGCCTGGCCGCCAAAGCCTTCCGCGCCTGGGTACGCGAACACTTGGCGACAAGCGATGGGGGGAAGTAATCTATGTCAACTAACATTCAGGAACTTTACGCCAACAGCGTGCGGCCTTTGCCCGACGCGGAACGCCGACAGCTTGCCAATCTGATTTTGGCGGAACTCCCGCCGCCGGCCAAAACCAACGGCAACCCGCAAGATGAAGTTTTAGAACAAACGCCGTTGGAATCCGTTACCGCCAAACGGCAAAAGGCCATTGACTGGATAAAAACGCACCGCGCCGAATACGGTGGAATGTACGTTGCTTTGGACGGCAATACGTTGCTCGGCACGGGCCGGAATTATGTCGAAGCGATGCGGGCCGCCCGCGCCGCCGGAGTGGAAAAAGCGTTGGTGGATTACGTTCATCCGCCGGAATATGTCGGCTCAATGGGCGGCTGGTAGATTATGCACACTCTCAACTTTGCCCATCTGGTCAATTACGACGCGGGCTTAACGGGCATTCCCATCGTGATAAAACTCGGCGTCATCGGCAGTTCGGCAGAGGTGACGGCCAAACTCGACACCGGCGCGACGGATTGCATTTTCGCCCGCAGGTTTGGCGAACAACTCGGATTCGACATAGAGGCTGGCGAACCCGTCCGCGTCGGCACGGCAACGGGCAGTTTCCAGACCTTTCGCCATTACGTCACGCTGTCAGTGCTTGATTACGAGTTTGACGTGGGCGCGTGTTTCGCCGCCGATGAACACTTCAACCGCAATGTTTTAGGGCGTTTCGGCTTTCTTGACCGCGTTTTG
>JAYVJN010000026.1:0-15426 GCA_043769325.1 Acidobacteriota bacterium | reverse complement strand
GGTTTGTGTTTTCATCCTTCTTTTTTAACACAAATCCCGTCAACTGCACCAAATTTTCATCCCCTTTTGTGTTTGCCCTAACCATGAAGGTTTCATAGTAGTATTCTCCTGCAATTTCTAGATTTACTTGGCTTGACGCCTCTAACTGACCCGAAATCTATCAGCAATGTAGGCCACGAAAAGCCAGCTAACTTCCCCAGGGGTTTTTAGATTTCTATTTGTAATGTTCTTTTCCAAGAAAATGTTTCGCTATTTTTTTAATTTTGTGTCTATAGCTGCTAATGTTGGCTTGCATGGTTGCCATTTCTTTATTTCAGGCTAGTATGGCTCACTTTTCAGGTGTGTTAATATCGGGCAGCCTATACTTGATTTAGAAAGAATCTTTAATGAGTATTTTATCTTTTTTACCAGACGTAAAAGAAGTGAATATGGCTTCGGATGAGACGATTTTGGAAGCCTCTCTCCGCGCCGGCTTGCCGCACGCGCACGCTTGCGGAGGCGTGGCGCGGTGTTCGACGTGCCGCGTGGTTGTGGTCAAAGGGCTGGAGTTTTGCGGGCCGCGCAACGAAGCGGAAAGCGTGATGGCTGAGAAGTTGCATTTTAGCCCCGAAATTCGTTTGGCTTGTCAGACCGCGCCGCAGGGCAATGTGACGGTGCGGCGCATGGTTTTGGACGACGAGGACGCCCGCCACTCGGCGCGTCTGGCGGCGCAAAAGACGTTCGCGTCCGTCGGCGAAGACAAGGAAATCGCGGTGCTGTTCGCGGATATACGCGGCTTTACGTCGTTCACCGAACGTCTGCCGCCTTACGACGTGGTCTATGTGCTGAACCGCTATTTTCTCCATATGGGCCAGGCCATCGGCGCGCACGGCGGACACATCAACAACTATATGGGCGACGGACTAATGGCCCTCTTCGGCGTCTCCGGCACGCCCGACGCGCCCTTGCGGGCCGTAAGCGCGGGCCTGGCGATGCTGGCCGAAGTGGATAAACTAAAGCCCGTGTTTCACGAAATTTACGGCCTCGATTTCGACATCGGCGTCGGCGTCCACTTTGGAGAAGTCATTCTGGGCAGCCTCGGCGCGGAGAATCAGCAACGCCTCACCGTTATCGGCGACGCCGTCAACTTCGCCTCGCGCATCGAATCCGCCAACAAAGCCAACGGCACGCGGCTGCTCATTTCAGAGGAACTTTACGAAATTGTCGCGCCCCACGTCCAAACGGGCCGGCACTTCCCGCACACCGCCATCAAAGGTAAAAGCGGCAGTTACCAACTACTTGAGATAATCGGGCTGAACCCGCCTGAATCCGTTTAGCCACGCCGCTAATGTTAATGGATTTTGCCTAACATCTCGCTAAGTCCAGCCAGCTTATGCAATTGGGAAACAACGCCTAATAAGAGTTTTAGTAACCAGGCGGCCAGCCACATACTTTCCGCCAGAACGCGCAAACATTTCTTTGCCGCGCTTCGTACTATTGGCATATACTGTGGCGGCTTGCCCTGCGTGTGGAAAACGGTCTTTGACGCAACCAAGCAAACACGCTATGTGCGCGTTTCTGCCTAGTTAAGCAAACACGCTTACTAACGTGCGCGTTTCCGCCTTGTTAAACGTGGGCGCGGCATCAGAAGTTGAGAGGTAATAAAAATTATGTTCGGTCTGCCTAAAGAGCATTTGTCGGAGACGGAACGCGCGTTATTACGCCGCGTTAAGGTGTGGATTGGCGGTCTGGCGTTGGCGTGTGTCATTGCCGGCGTGGGTGTGGGGGCGTTTCTCGCGGGCAAACCGAGCCGCGCCAATGTGACGCCCGATTCGCTCTCCGCTTCATTTAGCGAAGTGGCGAAGCGTGTGGAACCCGCCGTCGTCAACATTGACACGGTTGAGGCCGCGCCGGAGGTCGCCGAAAAAGAGACAGACCCCAAAACGCCGCGCAATCCTTTGTTAGACCGTTTTCTGCGCCGCCCGCCCAAGAGCGTGGGCAGTGGGTTTATCGTTGACCCAAAAGGCTTTATCGTCACCAATGAGCACGTCGTAAAAGGCGCGACGCGCATCACCATACGGATGCAGGACGGCACCGAATATCGCGGCGAAGTCGTCGGCACAGACGCCGAAACCGACCTCGCCGTCGTCAAAATCAAGACTGATAAAGATTTGCCGTTCGTCCCGTTTGGCGATTCCGCGCAAACGAGCGTCGGCGATTGGGTGCTCGCCATCGGTTCGCCCTTTGGCTTAGACCAGACCGTCACCGCCGGCATCATCTCCAAAAAAGAACGCCAGACCGCCAGCGGCAGCCAATTCCAACGCTTTATACAGACTGACGCCGCCATCAATCGCGGCAATTCCGGCGGCCCGCTCGTCAACATGAAGGGCGAAGTCATCGGCGTCAATTCGCAAATCGCCACTTCCACCGGCGATTACAACGGCATCGGTTTCGCTCTGCCTTCCAACGAGGCCAAGTTTGTCTTTGAACAGATCAACGCCAACAACGGCAAGGTGCGGCGCGGCTATCTGGGCATCTACCTGGAATCCGTCAAGAGCGAATTCGCCCGTGTCTATGGCTTGCCCAAAGCCGAAGGCGCAGTAGTCACGGACGTAAAAGACACCGACGGCCCAGCCGCCAAAGCCGGCCTGCAAGCCTACGACATCATCACTGAATTCAACGGCCAGCCTGTCATCAGTTCGCTTGATTTAATCTCGAAAGTCGCCAGCACGCCCGTCGGCAGCGCGATAAACGTCGGCTATTTGCGCGAAGTGAACGGCAAACTCGAACGCCGCGCCGCCAGTGTCACGCTCGGCGAACGCCCGCGCGACCTTGCGCCCCGCGACGAAGGCGAAGACACCGCGCCGCCCAAGAAAGAGAACAACCCCGCGCCCGGCACCGAAAAGGTGAAACTCGGCCTGACTCTGCAAGAGATGAGCCAGGCCACCGAACTGCGCAGCAAAAAGACCGGTGACATCAAAGGGCTGTTCGTTAAAGACGTTGACCAGGGCGGCATCATCGCTGACGCCAACCCCGGCCTGCGCTCCGGCGACATCATCACCCGCGTCAACCGTCAACCCGTCACCACGTTGGAAGAGTTTCAAAAAGTCATTGACGCGCTCAAACCCGGCGACCCGCTCGTTATGAACGTCGCCCGCGCCGACGGCAGCCGCTTTCTGCAAGGCATCGTGCAGTTGACGTACCAATAAGGTTGTGACGTAACCAACAGTGAACTGCGTTCGGCGTAAAATTCGCGTCGGACGCAGTTTGCTTTTGCCCACCTTTGTTAGTTCTGCTACCATGCGCTATTGAAATTCTTAATCGGGCAATAAAAAATTATGGCACAAACAAAAAAAGCAAAACTCAAAGACCAACCTAAAGCGAAAAAAGACAAAAAAGTCGAACCCAAAGTAACCACTTACGCCAATTACATCAACGGCGAATGGGTCGCCAGCGCAAGCGGCGAGTATTTCGAGAACCGCAATCCGGCAGACACCCGCGAAGTTATCGGGCTTTTCCCGCGCTCCAACGCCGATGACGTGAATAACGCCGTCGCCGCCGCCAAGAATGCGGCCTCGCGCTGGAAAAACACGCCCGCGCCCAAACGCGCCGAACTATTGTTCCGCTTGGGCGAAATCCTCATGCGCGACAAGGTTCGCTACACTCAAGACATGACCCGCGAAATGGGCAAGGTCTCCAAAGAGGCGGGCGGCGACGTGCAAGAGGCGATTGACTGCACTTACTACACCGCCGGCGAGGGCCGACGCTTGCACGGCTTTACCACGCCCGCCGAGATGCCCAACAAATTCGCCATGTGCGTGCGCCAACCCGTAGGCTTGTGCGGACTTATCTCACCCTGGAATTTCCCGATGGCAATTCCCTCTTGGAAGATGATTCCCGCGCTGGTTTGCGGCAACACACTGGTCATCAAACCCGCCGAAGACACGCCGCTTTCGACCTATAATCTGGTCAAATCATGCGAAGAAGCGGGCATTCCCGCCGGCGTTGTCAACATGGTCACCGGCTACGGCGACGCGGGCGCGGCTTTAACCGGACACGAAGACGTGCGCCTGATTTCCTTCACCGGTTCCACCGCAACGGGCCGCCTCGTGGCGGGCGCGGGGGCGGAGCGTAACGCTATCGTGTCGCTGGAAATGGGCGGCAAAAACGTGATCATGGTGATGGAAGACGCCGACCTGGATTTGGCGGTTGACGGCACGCTCTGGGGCGCGTTCGGCACGGCGGGCCAGCGTTGCACCGCTTCGTCACGCATCGTCGTCCACAAAAAAGTTTACAAGAAATTCGTGGCGAAACTGGTCGAACGCGCCGCCGCCTTGCGCGTGGGCGATGGTTTAGACCCGAAGATTGACGTGGGGCCGGTCATCAATCAACAAGCTGTTGATAAGATTATGGGTTACATCGGCATCGGGCAAAACGAGGACAAAGCCACGCTCGCCTGTGGCGGCAACCAACTCAAGACCGGCAAACACCGGCACGGCTTTTTCATTGAACCCACAGTCTTTACCAATGTTGCGCCCAATATGCGTATCGCCCAAGAGGAAATCTTCGGCCCCGTCACGGCGGTTATTCCGTGCAATTCGCTTGACCACGCCATCGAAATCGCCAACGGCGTCAAATATGGCCTCTCCGCCGCAATTTACACCAAAGACGTAAACCGCGCCTTCCACGCCATGAACGAGATGTACACCGGCATCTTCTACGTCAACTCTTCGACCATCGGCGCGGAAGTCCACCTGCCCTTCGGCGGCACCAAAGGCACCGGCAACGGCCACCGCGAAGCTGGCACGCAAGTCCTCGACATCTTCACCGAATGGAAATCGGTTTATGTTGACTACTCCGGCAAACTGCAAAAAGCGCAGATTGACGCGGTTGAGGTTTGATGAACATATTCCCTCGCTTTGATGAAAACGGTGACTTACCCGTTGGCGTTTATCAGGCCACGTTGCAAGAGGTTGTCGAACACTTTGGCACATCTGATTTGCAGCGTCGCCGTATCTCAAGGCGGTTGATTAGGATTTATAATTTGGCTGTTAGAACAGGCCATCAAAGGCGGTTTATAATTTTCGGTTCGTTTGTGACCGACAAACCCTATCCGAATGACATTGACATCTTCTTATTGATGGACGATGCTTTCAATCCAAAGTTGGTTGAAGGCGAATCGGCTATCATTTTCAGCAACCTGGCGGCCCAGGAATACGAAGGCGCAAGCATCTTTTGGTTGAGACGTTTCGCTGCTATCGGGGGCGAACAGAACGCCGTCGAAGATTGGCAATACAAGCGTGACGAGACAAGGCGCGGAATCGTGGAGGTTATCACCCGTGATTAGTAACGAACAGGAATTACAAGGAACACTAAACCGCATCGAACGGTTTCGCCAACAGGTTTTGCATCTGCGCGAAGTCGAAACCAACCCCACAACCTACGAACTTTCAGCCGGCGGCTTTCTGGCGGAAATTGACCGCATGAACCTGGAAGTGCGCGAATACTTGTCGCTTCACCCAAGCGAAATTGAAAGAGAAGAGGAAAGAATCGCAGCTTAGATTTTAGGCGAATCGCAAAAGGCGCAGATTGACGCGGTTGAGGTTTAATCGTCCAGATGTCCTATAACAAGTTCAAAAAACTTGACCAAGTGCGGCAACAGTTGAGCTTGTTCATTAGCTCCGGTGCTTCGCTGTTTGCTGAAACGCCGGAGGTTGCGCCGGGCGAACATCTGCGCCAGACCTTGCGCGAAAACGTGCCGTTGGCCCTCAACATCAATTCGGAAAAGGCGCGTTCGGAAATGATTGTCGCGCCGGTGTTGATTGAAACGCGCCGCGCTATGAATCGGGGGGTCAGTTTGTTTTCCGGCCTGGATTTCGATGTTGACCGGACGCAAGGGCTAAATGGTTACTGTGATTTTCTTATCAGCAACTCGCCCAACCAGGTTTTTATCGAAGCCCCGGTGGTCTGTCTGGTTGAAGCCAAGAAAGAGAGTCTGCAAAGCGGCTACCCGCAGTGCATCGCCGAAATGGTAGCGGCGCAATTGTTTAATAAGCAACATGGCAGACCTCTGCAATATGTTCTCGGCGTAGTGACGATGGGAAGCGAGTGGAAATTTCTCACCTTGCGCGACAAGACCGTGTTTATTGACTTTGATGACTATCACATCAGCCAAGTCGCTAAAATTCTCGGCATTTTGGTCGCTGCGTTGCATGACAATGCTACGCCGAAAGTTTGAACTAAATGGAGTTATAAATCTTTTTTTGGAGCAAAACAGATGAAAATTGGTTTACCGAAAGAAATCAAAGATAACGAATATCGCGTCGGTTTGACGCCGGCGGGGGTGCGGGCGTTGACGGAACATGGGCATCAGGTGTTCGTGGAAAAATCGGCGGGCGTGGGTTCGGGCTTTGCCGACGACGAATACGTCAAAGCTGGCGGCGCGATGCTCGACACCGCCGATGAGGTGTGGGCGACGGGCGACATGGTGGTCAAGGTCAAAGAACCCATCGCGCCTGAATACCCGCGAATGCGCGAGGGCCAGGTGTTGTTTACTTACCTGCACTTAGCCCCCGATGTGCCGCAAACCAACGCCTTGCTCGAACGCGGCGTAACAGGCGTGGCCTACGAAACCATCACCGACAAGCGCGGCACACTGCCGCTTTTGACGCCGATGTCGGAAGTCGCGGGCCGGATGGCGGTGCAGGTCGGCGCGTTTTACCTGGAAAAGATGAACGGCGGGCGCGGCGTGCTGTTGGGCGGCGTGCCGGGTGTGCCGCCGGCCCATGTCGTCGTTATCGGCGGCGGCGTGGTGGGCATCAACTCCGCGAAAATGGCGGTGGGCTTAGGCGCGAACGTCACGATTATTGACTTGAGTTTAGACCGTTTACGCTATCTTGATGATATTTTCGGCGCGTCCATCTCGACCCAAGCCTCCAACACTTTAGCCATTCACGAAGCCATTTCGCGGGCCGATTTGGTCATCGGCGGCGTGCTGATTCCCGGCGCGGCGGCCCCGAAACTGGTCACGCGGGCGATGCTCAAAGACGTGCCGAACGGCTCGGTCTTGGTTGACGTAGCGGTTGACCAGGGCGGCTGCTTTGAGACAACACGCGCCACAACCCATTCCAACCCAATCTTTTACGAGGAAGGCGTGTTGCATTATTGCGTCGCCAATATGCCCGGCGCAGTCCCGCGCACCTCGACCTTCGCGCTAACCAACGCTACCTTGCCTTACGCGCTGAAACTCGCCAACAAAGGCTTCAAGGCCGCCATCGCCAGCGACGCGGGCCTGGCCGAAGGCGTCAACACTTATCAAGGAAAACTGACCTACGAAGCCGTCGCCGAAGCGCAAGGCTTAACCTACACGCCCCTCGCCGGTTTGCTGTAAACCACAAACGCGCACGTTTTTGCCAATCATGAAAAACGCCCAAGCCTATTACAGCTTGGGCGTTTTCTTGTGCTTGCATTTTTTTCAAGCAGCCTGTTGGCACAACAAACCTACCAGACAGTTCACGAGGTCTTCCCCGCGCACCGGCTTGGCGAGATAAATATCCGGTTTTTCTTTAACTTCCGGTGAAGTAAAGTTGTCCGTTAGGCCACTAAGCATAATGAGCGGCAGATGGGAGAGTTTTGGATGGTGGCGGAGAAAACGGCACAATTCGTGACCGTTTAGGTGTGGCATGATGGCGTCTGTGATGACCGCTTGCACGGGTTGCGAAAGCACAACTTTCATGGCTTCCAGACCGTCACCCGCAGTGACAACCTGATAGCCTGCCCGTAGCAATACAGTTTCCAAATAGCGGCGCAAAGGTTCATCGTCTTCAACCAGCAAGACAGGGCCATAATACGCCGATGGCAGAGCCATAGCGGTGGAGGGGTGGGTCAAGGTAGAAACAATTTGAGGTTTCATTTGTAGCAGCAGTGAGCCTCTCATTATCCGTCGGGCCTAAGCCAACGGGCTGGCCTTATTAAAAGCAAATGCCGTGCCGCGTCCTTATATCGCCCCATAAACATAACGGGCAACAATGTTTAGCTACTTCAACCCGATTGCTCAACGACCTAAATCGGCCAATATCGGTCAAGTTGACTGACACGTTTTATTCACGTTGCCTGAAATGTGACCGCAGGCAACAAGTTCGCCGCCCGTCTGCCGGCGGAAAGTTTTTCGCTACCTTGACACCGCCGCCAAGTCTAGCTATGATGCCCATTTGCGCCTCTCGGCGGCAAAGCGGCAAGGAAACCATGTTCGAGTCTTTATCCGACAAGCTAAAACGCACCTTGAAAAACCTGCGCGGGCAGGGCAAGCTGACGCCTGAGCATTTGGATGTCGCCTTGCGCGAAATCCGCGTCGCGTTGTTGGAAGCGGATGTCAACTTTAAGGTAGCCAAAGAGTTCTGCGCGGCGGTCAAAGCCAAAGCGGAGGGCCAAGAGGTCTGGACGGACTTAAAGCCCTCGGAACAGGTCGTTAAATTTGTTTTCGACGAATTGGTTGAACTTCTCGGCGGCACCTCTTCGCGGCTGGTCTTTACCAAAACCGTGCCGAATGTGGTGATGATTGTTGGCTTGCAAGGTTCAGGCAAAACTACCTCAACCGGCAAGATTGCCCGTTGGCTGGCTGACAACCAAGAACGCAAACCGCTTCTAGTTTCAGTGGACGTTTACCGTCCGGCGGCGCGTGAGCAACTGCGTGTGGTCGCGGGCGCAACCGGCACGGCAATTTTCCAGATGCCGGAATCGAACGACCCGCTCACTTTGGTCGGGGCCGCCTATAAACACGCGCAAGAGACCGGCTACGATACGCTGATGATTGACACGGCGGGCCGGCTCCACATTGACGACGAGTTGATGGGGGAGTTGGTCAAAATCAAGGATTTGACCAAACCCGTCGAAACGCTTTTCGTGGCTGACGCGATGACCGGACAAGACGCCGTGCGTTCGGCAGAAGAGTTTCACCGGCGCGTTGGGATTACCGGCGTAGTCTTGACCAAAATGGACGGCGACGCGCGCGGCGGCGCGGCTCTCTCCATCAAACAGGTGACGGGCCAGCCGGTCAAATTCGTCGGCGTCGGCGAAAAATACGACGCGCTGGAGCAATTTTATCCAGACCGTATCGCGCAACGCATCCTCGGCATGGGCGACGTGCTCACGCTGATTGAGGAAGTCCAAGGCAAAATTGACCAGGACGAAGCCGAAGCGCAACTGCTAAAGTTGCAGAAAAACGAGTTCACGCTTGACGATTTCCGCGCTCAGATTCGTCAGGTAAAAAAACTCGGTTCGTTCACTAAAATAATGAAGTTTCTGCCCGACCAATTAACGGGCGGGTTGGGGATGCCGCAACTAACCGACGAACAAGGCGCAATGATGGAACGCGAAATGAAGCGCACCGAAGCCATCATTGATTCCATGACGCGGCAAGAGCGGCAAGACCACAAAATCATCAATGCCAGCCGCCGCACGCGCATCGCTAAAGGCTCCGGCTCAACCATTGCCGATGTCAACGCTCTGCTCAAACAGTATGGCGAAATGCGCCAGATGATGCGCGCCATGTCCGGTATGGGAATGTTTGGCGGCGGCGGCGGAATGCTTGGCGGCGGCATGGGCAAAATGATGAAAAAGATGGGTGGACTTTTGGGCGGCGGCGGAATGCCTGGCTTGCCCGATGGTATGTCGCCAGACAGTGCGCCCGGCAATGCGCCGGCGCGCAAAAAGACAGGTAAAAAGAAACGTTGGAAGAAATGAGTTTTGGTTTTTAGTTTTGAGAATAACGCGCGAGCAACCTCTGAGCTAAGAGCTAAAAACTAAGAGCTAAAAACTGGTAAAATTATGTTAGCAATCAGACTTATGCGAATGGGGGCTAAAAAACGCCCGTCTTACCGTATCATCGTAAAAGAAAAACTGAGCAAGCGCGACGGCGGTTATTTAGAAAACGTCGGCGTTTATAATCCGGTGGGCGGCGGCGACGCCTTGCGCCTGAATATAGAGCGCGTGGATTATTGGCTCAAAAGCGGCGCGCAACCGACGGAAACCGTGCGCCGTTTAATCAACAGCTACCGCCACAACGCGGTCACGGCTGAGTAATCTCTACGGGTAAACTGTTATGAAAGAAGCGGTTGAACTGCTCGTAAAATCGTTGGTGCGGCATCCCGACGCGGTTGAAGTGCGAGAAATTGAGCGCGATAACCGCACCACCCTTATCGAAATGCGGGTGCAGGATACGGACATGGGTCCTTTAATCGGGCGGCAAGGTCGCACGATAAGAGCCTTGCGCACCATTTTCGATGCTGTCAGCGTTAAGCATCACCACCGTTACATTCTTGAAATCGTCGAATGAAGGGTGAACTCGTAGCAGTGGCCCGCGCCCTTAAAACGCGCGGACTCAAGGGCGAAATCGTGGCCGAACTGTTGACCGATTTCCCCGAACGCTTCGACACGCTGACGGAACTGACCGCCATCGCGCCTGACGGTAAAACGTTTACGCTCAAGCCCGAACGCCATTGGTTTCAAGGCCCGCGTATCGTCTTTAAGTTCGCCGGTTACGACACGCCGGAAGTCGCCCGTAGATTGGTCGGCCACGAATTAGCCGTGCCGGAAGATGAGTGCGTAGAACTCTTGGAAGATGAGTTTTACAACTGGGAGTTGATTGGTTGCCGCGTCGAAACCATCGCCGGTGAACATTTAGGCCAAGTCCGGGAGGTCTTGCGCTACGGCCCGAATGAAGTGCTGGCCGTCACCGACGATGCCAAGCAACGAGAGTATTTGTTGCCCTTCGCCGCCGCTATCTGCGTCGAAGTGGACATTGACAATAAGTTGATTCGGGCCGACCCGCCCGATGGGATTTTGGATTTTTGATGTTTGATTTTGGATTAAAGCCTCAGCCGGCCTTATCCAATCTAAAATCCAAAATCTAAAATCCAAAATGCTACACTGCGACATCATCACGATTTTCCCCGAATTCTTCGGCGCGGTCTTTGATGTCGGAATCATCCGGCGGGCGCGTCTGGCAGGTTTAGTGGAGATCACGGCGCATGACCTGCGCCAATGGGCGCACGACAAGCATCGCATCGTGGATGACCGGCCTTTCGGCGGCGGCGACGGCATGGTACTCAAGCCCGAACCGCTCTTTGAGGCTCTGGAAAACTTGACCGGAGTTGCCACCCGCAACCAATTGCGCCCCGCGCAGCGCGTCGTCATGCTCTCTCCGCAAGGGCGCGCGCTGACGCAAGAAGTAGCCGCCAAACTTGCCCAAACAGAGCATTTGGTGTTTATCTGCGGGCGTTACGAAGGCGTGGACGAGCGCGTCGTCGAGGCTTGGGCGACGGATGAACTGTCCATCGGCGATTACGTTCTTTCCGGCGGCGAACCGGCGGCTATCGTGGTTATTGACGCTATTGTCCGACTATTGCCGGGCGCATTAGGCAGCGCGACCTCTGCCGTTCACGATTCTTTTTCCGACGCCGGCGGCCTGTTGGATTGCCCACAGTACACCCGCCCACCCGATTTTCGCGGGATGAGCGTGCCAGAAGTTTTACTCGGCGGACACCACGCCGAAATCGCCAACTGGCGGCAACAAAAGGCGTTGGAAAAGACGCGGCAAAATCGTCCTGATTTATTGACTTAATGATGTAATTATAAGCGAGGTAAGATGTTATGAACCGTTTAGACGCTATTGAGAAAACCCAACTACGCGACAATATCCCCGCCTTTCAAGCCGGCGACAATGTGCGCGTCTATGTCCGTATCAAAGAATCGGAAACCAAAGAACGCTTGCAGCTTTTTGAAGGCTTAGTTATCGCCCGCAAACACGGAGGCGTGCGCGAAACCATCACTGTCCGCAAAATCGGCGCGGGCGGCATCGGCGTCGAACGCATTTTCCCGCTTCATGCCACTATCATTGACCACATAGACGTAGTGCGTCGGGGCCGTGTGCGCCGCGCCAAACTCTACTATATCCGCAAACTGCGCGGCAAAGCGGCGCGTATCAAAGAGCTTGACACACGCAAATCTAAAGTCGCGGTTAAATAAACAGGAGAAAGGGAGATGGGAGGAAAAGGAGATGGGGAGAACCAACCCCAACGCGCTCGCCTCTCCGTTTCAGCTATCAACCGGAATTTTGAAGAAGCGGCCTGGCGCGAGGGCTACCGCTTCATCGCCGGTGTGGACGAAGTTGGGCGCGGCCCCTTGGCCGGCCCCGTTGTTGCGGCGGCAGTGATTATGCCGTTGGATGCGCCTTTGCCCGAAGGCTTGAACGATTCCAAAAAACTGACTGCCGAGCGACGCGAACGCCTCACAGAAATCATCAAAAACATCGCCGTCGCTTACGCTTACGGACAAGTCGAAGCCGACGAAATTGACCGCATTAATATCCTTGAAGCCACTAAAAAAGCCATGCTTTTGGCTGTCGCCGCTCTTACGCCCGCCGCCGATTACTTACTGATTGACGCGCTTCAACTTAAAACTTCACCATTGCCGCAACGCGCCATTATACGCGGAGACGCCACCGTTGCCAGCATCGCTGCCGCTAGTATCATCGCCAAAACCTACCGTGACGCGCTAATGGGCGAATATGACAAAATTTACCCACAATATGGCTTCGCCAAACACGCCGGCTACGGCACGGCGGCGCACTTCGCGGCCCTGCGCGAACACGGCCCATGCGTCATCCATCGCCGCAGTTTTCGCGGCGTTCTTTAAGCACAATTAAGCGTTTGCGAGGCTGAGAAAAAGCGCGTCAGTGGCAGCTTTGCGATTGATGTTAACGTTGAGGCGTTGCGCGTGTTCCGCAATGGCGTTGAGCCAATGCGCGGCCCTGCGGCTTGGCGTGTATGAACATATGGGTTGAAGTTGAGAAACAATGTCCGCGTTGACCAGACTGTTTTCCGGCGCGCCGAGTGAGAGCAACCATACATCGCGTACCAATCCCGTGAGAACATCCAGATTGCTTTCATATCGCTCTTTCTGTTTAGCATCCGTTAAGTCTTCAGCCGCACGCAGCAAGCGCACACGGTCAGGGGCGACTGTTAAAGCCCGTAAGACCTCCAACATCGGACTGCGCTGCTCACGATACTCAGCAATGTTGAAAGACAACGCCCGTCCCAGGCTGCCATTCGCCAACCGCGCAAGCAGCCCCGCATCCGTCGCGCTGGCGCGTCCTTGTAAAAGCAGGTAATTTTCAATCTCCACAGCCGTAAGCGGTGTGAAACGTATTGTTTGGCAACGCGAGCGAATCGTCGGCAATAGAACGGAAGGCCGGGACGTCAGCAAAACAATGTATGTCGTGGACGGCGGTTCTTCCAGCGTCTTGAGCAAAGCATTGGCAGATTCATCATTAAATTTATCCGCTTCTTCGATGAGAAAAATACGCGCTACGCCTTCATATGGGCGAAAATGCGCTTCGTGGTCTAAATTCCGTGCCGCCGCTACTAAGATGTTACGGTTATATGGAACTACCAGCCCCACATCTGCATGACCGCCCCAAACAATTTTCTTATGCCCGTCTTTATCATCGGCAGCGGGCAAAGTGAAATTTCCGATGCGCTGGCAAACGGCGCAAATTCCGCAACCCCATTCACCGTTGGGCGTGTGACAATTCAAAGCCCTTGCCAACTCCAGCGCAAAGAGCCGTTTCCCTACCCCTGACGGGCCGCTAAATAAGAGTGTGCCAGGCAATCGCCCTCGCGTCAGCATTTGCCGCAGCGTCTCTTTAGCCTTTTGATTGCCGACGATTGCCGTCATTAGACAGTCACCCGCGTGAAGAGAAACTCCTCTATGATTGCTCTTACCTGCTCTTGGATGGCAACCACTTCGCCCTTTGCGTCAAGTACCCGCCAACTTTCCGGTGCTGCCGCCGCAAACTCAAGATAGGCTTGCCGCACACGCTGGTGAAAAGCCAGCCCCTCACTGTCTAAACGATCCGGGGCACTGTCGAGTACAGCGCGTTGGCGCGTGCGGGCCAGGCTATCTTCTGCCGGCAAATCAAACAGTAACGTCAAATCAGGTCTAAGTCCACCGGTCGCAATTTCTATCACTTGCGCGATAAGGTGTGGCGAGAATTCGCGCCCAGCCCCTTGATAAGCAGCGGTGGCGGCGGCATAACGGTCAGACAAAACAATGCGCCCAGCCGCTAGTGCCGGACGCAACAATTTATTGACATGCTGGGCGCGGTCAGCGGCGTAAAGCAACAATTCCGCCAACGGATCAACGTCTTCGTTAATATCAAGTACAGCCGCCCGCAACCGTAGGCCAAGCGGCGTTCCGCCAGGTTCGCGGGTAGTTGTTACCACATATCCGCACACGCCTAGCCACTCCGCCAAAAGGCGCAGTTGCGTAGATTTACCGCTACCATCTATGCCTTCAAAAGTAATGAAGACGCCTGCCACGAAATATCTCAAAGCACGGAGTTAACGGGTTCGTTTTACTCGCCTTCTCCTGTCGAGGAACTTGACCCGGAGATAGCGGAGCGGGGGTCATTGCCACGCCGGGCATAAACAATAGTTGAAACCGCGTGCTTGAAAACAAGCTGTTCTTGTCCGGCACAATCAAATAGTATTGAGAATTTATCAAAACTCTTGATTCTACCAGTCAATTTCGCGCCATTCAACAAATAGATAGTAACTGGGATACGTTCCCGCCTAGCAGAGTTAAGAAACGCATCTTGTATATTCTGCGGTGTCGCTTTGGAGTCCAATACAATCTCCTGGCTCAGGGTATTACCAGATCAACAGATTAAGCTTACACTAAAAAGTAAAGTAAAAAAAGTTGTTACAACATATTTCTACCACTTTACTGAATTGAGCGCAGAAAAAGCCGAAGCCCGCATCAAGTACAAGACTAAGCGGGCTTCGGCTAAAAATAAATCCGGCGGCTTCCTACTTTCCCACACCAGAAAGATGCAGTATCATCGGCTCTAGCAGGCTTAACTTCCGTGTTCGGGATGGGAACGGGTGTGACTCTGCCGACAAAACCACCGGAAAACTGTAAAATATCAGTAACTCAAAAGAGCTTAGAGAATCGAATAGCGAAATATCAGAGGCAATCGGCTGTGCAAACCGGCTAATTTACACGCAGCATTTGCTGGCGAATAAATTCTACGGTCAAGCCGATGGGACATTAGTACTGGTCAACTGAACACATTACTGTGCTTACATTTCCAGCCTATCAACGTGGTGGTCTACCACGAGCCTCATGGGCAGAACTAATCTCGGGTCTGGCTTCACGCTTAGATGCATTCAGCGTTTATCCATGCTCCACTTAGCTACCGAGCGCTACCGCTGGCGCGATAACTCGTACACTAGAGGTGGATCCATCCCGGTCCTCTCGTACTAAGGACAGATTCCCTCAATTCTGCTACGCCCACACCAGATAGGGACCGAACTGTCTCGCGACGTTCTGAACCCAGCTCACGTACCTCTTTAATTGGCGAACAGCCAAACCCTTGGGACCTTCTTC
>JAYVJN010000025.1:0-8572 GCA_043769325.1 Acidobacteriota bacterium | reverse complement strand
TCTTTTTATTCATGCCATGAAACCTGTTCGTATCAGTGTTTTCCTGATTTTCTGCCGGCTTGTTATAGCAGCTACCGTTTGCCGTCCGTCGGCCCCGGCCAATCGTCGGTACGAAAAGGGCCGGCGGGCAGACCACCATCGTTGGTCAAATTCGGGTGTTTCGGGTTGTTATTGAAAGCGTAACGCGCCGCCAGAGGCTGCGGCACGGCGTCCGACCAAACCTCGACTCTATTTTTTCCAACGATTTTCGCTTGCGCCCAATACCATTTTTTATCCGCGCCAGCGACGGCGAATTCGTCCAATTTGTCGCCGTCGCGCAGACGCAAGCCTTTTCCTGCTTCGTCAAACGTCAAAACGATTTTCGCGCCTTCAACTTTCGCGCTGCGATACGTCGGGCCGGAGTCAACAATTTTGCGCCCGTAAGCCGACGCTAAAGCCCACAACGCCATGCGTTTGCCCACGTCCAGCTTGTTTTTGGGGTGGATGTCGTTCGCTTCTCCGATGTCAATGGTGACGATGAGGCCGAGGTTGGGCGTACTCATTGCCACGCGGCGTTGGGCCTCGCGCAAGTGGCTCCAAGCCTCGTCCGCCGGTTCGTTTTTAACCTGGCGATAATTTGGTAACTGTATGACGCCAAAGGGGAAATCGCCTTGCCCCCAACGCTCGCGCCAGGCGCGAATCATGGTTTCTAACAGTAATTTATACTGTTGCGCCCGCGCTTCGTTGGATTCGCCCTGATACCAAACCGCGCCGCGCATGGCGAATGGCACGACGGGCGCGACCATGCGGTCATACAACGCGGCGGCGGGCCGGTTTTCGCGCAAAGCGTCCGGCACAGGCGGCGAAGGCGACGGACGCACGCCGGCGGCCCGTGCCTTATCCGCTTCTTCGCGCCACTTTTTCAGGGCCGCGTCGTAATCGGCCTGGACTTTGGGTTTTTCGGCAACCCAGACCGCGCCGCGTTCCACCGTCGGGCGCAAATCCGGTGACGCCGAAAGATATTCGACGGGCGTAAAAGCCTCGGCTTGTGAACCGCCGTAAGACGAGTTAATTAAACCAATGGGGACATTTAGAGCCTTTTGCAACTCGACGCCGAAGTAATAACCCGCCGCCGAAAACGGCTTGACCGATTCTGGCGTACAAGCCAGCCAATTTGCTAAAGGTAGTGGTTTGCGGTCAAAGGCCACGTCGCGGCTGACGTTAAATAGCCGTATTTGCGGATGGTTCGCGGCGGCAATCACCGCCTCGCCATTGGCCGTCTGGCTCAAAACCAGTTGCATATTCGACTGGCCGGAGAGAAACCAAACTTCGCCGACCAGGATGTCCTTGAGTTCGATTTTGTTACGGCCCTCAATGGTCATCACGGCGGGCGTCGCATTGGCCTTCAGCTTGTCTAAGTTAATGCGCCAATTGCCGTTAGCATCGGCGACGGCCTTTTTAACCTGTCCCGCAAAACGCACCGTGACAGCCTCGCCCGCATCTGCGCGGCCCCACACCGGCACGCGGGCCTCGCGTTGCAAAACCATCAAACTGCTCAAAACATCAGGCAGTTTCACGTCGGCGCGGGCCAGCGCGGGCAAACCTAGCAAGAGCGCAAAGATAATGATAAGTCGTTTGTTCATAACCATATAGTTTTGAGTCCCGCCTTCAGGCGGCTTCAATGGGCGGTCAAAGCGGGACGCAAAACCGTTAATTTCCATCCGGCTTTTTACTTACAACCAACGGGCTGGCGGGAAAACTCCACTGTGCCAGGCTGTCGGGCCGCAACGGGTCAAAGGGTTTCGCGTCGCCGGTTAAGTGCTTAACCAAGCCTAGTTTGTTGGCCCTAATGCCTTCCACGATGCAACGCGCCAACTGATACGCGCCGTAGTTGTTAAAGTGCGTGTCGTCTTTAAGCGGTTGCGTTTGTTCGGGATAGGCGTTGGCCGGATAGTGAACAAAGGCTTTGACGGACTCCTGCGGCCCCCACGCCTCATAAAGCGTTTTGCTCATGGCGTGAAGGTCAATCAGCGCGACGTTTTCCTCGCGGGCCGTCTGGCGCATGGCTTCGGGGTAATCAAGCAAACTATTGGTAATACTGCCTTTGTCGTCAAATGTGCGGCGGTTCATGGAAGTCACTAAAACGGGCGTCACGCCTTTTTTACGCGCTTCGGCGATGAAAAACTTTAGCTGCCCTTTGTAAGTAGTGAACGGGTCAACGTGCGAATTGCCTGGCTTTTGGTCATTGTGGGCGAATTGAATAAAGAGGTAATCGCCTGATTTTATTTGGCTTAGAATCTTGTCCAGCCGCTTTTCGCCGCGAAAGGCTTTCAGCGTTTCGCCCGATTCGGCATGGTTGGCGACGGCGACGCTTGGTTTGAAAAAGCGCGGCAACATCTGGCCCCAAGCGGCGTAAGGCTCTTTCTGCTGGTCTGTGACGGTGGAATCTCCGGCCAGATAAACCGTAACAACGTCAGTAACTTGCCTGATTTCAACCGCCGCCACGCTAGGCTGTGCGCCGTTAAATTCAAGCGTCAGTTTGTCGTCCCAATGCAACGCGCCGATTTCGCGCTCCTTTAGCTTAACCTGTCCGCCGCCAACGATTTGGCTATTGCGAATGTTGACCGTAAAGCTGCGCGTGACGAATTGGCCGGGCCGCGTGCTGACGTTTTCCAGCATCAGCCGCCGCGCTTCGGCTTTGATGGTTGTGTTTGACGCGCTTGCCGCGTCGCCAAGCGTAACTGTAACCAAATAATTGCCTTCCGGTAACGCCGCCGAAAAAAAGAAAGGCTTTGCGCCGCCACAGTAATCGCCGCGCAAGGCGTCTTTTGTCGTTGCCTCGCGGCACTCAACGCCGTCCGCGCCTTCAAACCCAAAGCCGGTTTCTTTGGTAAACAGCGTCTTTTCTGTAACTTGCGTGTAGCCTTTGGCAACCGCCCCCGGCCCAAAATCGAATTTCACGGGCGCAGATTGGCCCCGCGCCGCTCCAATGCAAGCAGCAAAGAAAATAATTGCCGGAACCGAACGGAGTTTCATTGCAGCAAAGAAAATAATTGATGGAAACCGATTAGTCAACCGCTTAACTTGACTTTATCAGGCAAATACAGTTACTTTTCGGCAGCCGTAACCAAACTGAAACTTCCCAAACATGGTAAGCTGTATAAAACATTATGTTTGCAGGTAAAAGGGGGAAACTCTTAGTCAGTAAACCCATTATGTTGCGACTATATTGTTAATCGGTTAAGTACTCTGTACTCTATGTTTCTTGATATTCGGCGGAGCGTTAGAGTTACGCCTTCAGGCGTGCTAAACTGTTGAGGTTGCACGGCTAAAGCCGTAACTCTAACGCTCCGCCGAATATCACATAACTTAATTTTCAGAGTATTAAGTTTGCCCGAATAATCGTGCCGGTATGAAAAAAGAACTCGGAATATTTGCGCTGCTGGTGTTGCTGTGCGTGGTCTTGGCGGTCTTGAATCCGCAATTTCTCAAGCCCGCTAACTTGCAGAATCTGGCGCGTTTAATTGGGGCTTACGGCATTTTCAGCCTCGGTTTGGGTTTGGTTATCATTACCGGCGGCATAGATTTATCGGTGGGCTCGGTTTTTGCGCTGCTGGGCGTGTTGCTCTCACTGATGCTGACCTCGTGGGGCTGGCCGGCGGCGTTAGCGGTGCTGGCAATCATCGCGCTGGCGATGGCTTTGGGCGCGTTTCACGGCTTGATAATAACCAAAATGAAACTTCAGCCGTTTATCGTAACCCTCTGCGGTCTATTATTTTACAGAGGTTTGGCGCGTTTTATCGCCAACGACGAAACGAAAGGTTTTGGCAGTGCGGAAGGCTTTGAGGGACTGCGTAGTTTGGCGACGGGCAATCTCTTGGGCGTGCCGATGCCGTTTGTTTTGTTGGTGGTTATCAGCGTGGCGATGTGGGTTTTGCTGCACCGTTCGGTTTACGGACGTTACCTGTACGCTGTCGGGCGCAACGAGACGGCGGCGCGTTATTCGGGTCTTAATTCTGACCGCATCATCGCCGGGGCTTACCTGATTTTGGGCGCGTTGGCGGGCGTGGCGGGCATCGTGTTTGCGTTTTATACCAATTCGGTTTCGCCTTCGTCACACGGTAACTTCTTTGAATTGTATGGCATAGCGGCGGCGGTGCTGGGCGGTTGCAGCTTGCGCGGGGGTGAAGGCTCAATTATCGGAATTCTCATTGGCACGGCTTTATTACAGGTCTTGCAAAACTTGGTCAACCTGCTGGGCATTCCCAGTTCGCTTAATTTTGCGGTCATGGGCGGGGTGATTTTTATCGGCGTGGTGGCCGACCAAATGTTGCAACGCCGGGCCGCGCGAGTGGCGTAAACAATGACAAGAGAGGCTTTTAAGCATGATGCGCGGGCTTTGCTGGAACACTTGCGGCGTCTGCACGAACTGATACGGGCCGAAGTGTTGGCGGCGTGTGAGCGTTCGTCTTTGGAGGCCATGTCCGCTATCGCCCGCGAAGAAGAGGGCGACACGATTTATGCGGTTGATTGCGTCAGCGAGGATTTGCTGATTGATTTTTTGGCCCGCGAGATTGCGCCCTTTGCGCCGCTGGTTTTGATTGCCGAAGGTCTGCCGGGCGGTCAAGTGATGTTGCCAAATGGGGCAAATGAACAAGATGCGGTCTGGCGCGTTATCGTTGACCCGATTGACGGCACGCGGGGCCTGATGTACCAAAAGCGAAGCGCGTGGATTCTGACCGGCGTGGCCCCGAATCGCGGGCCGGAAACTTGTTTGAGCGACATAGTTTTGGCTGTGCAGACCGAAATTCCGCTGCTCAAGCAGCATTTATGCGACGTGGCTTGGGCCATAAAGGGCGGCGGCGCAAACGCGGTTCGTTTCAATCGTCTGACGGGCGAGAGTGCGCCGCTTGCCTTGCATCCGTCGCCAAGTCCAACTATTGCACACGGTTACGCGCAGGTTTCGCGCTTTTTCCCCGGCGTCCGCGAAGAGCTGGCGGCGTTGGATGAGGAAATCGTGATGGGCGCGTTGGGGCCGGTTAGCCCTGGCAAAGCACACTGTTTTGAAGACCAATACGCCTCGACGGGCGGGCAACTTTATGAACTCGCGTGCGGCCACGACAGATTTACCGCCGACCTGCGCCCGTTGCTGGCCGGAGTCTGGCGCGAACGCGGTTTAGAATTGGGTATCTGCTGCCATCCCTACGATTTATGCGCGGAACTGATTGCCCGCGAAGCCGGCGTCATCGTCACGGGCGCAGACGGCGGGCCGGTGCGGGCGCGGCTGGCGGTTGAGCCCGACGTGGCCTGGGCCGGCTATGCCAACGCGCAGATTCAGGCGCAAATAGAACCCTTGTTGCAAGCCGCGTTGAAACGGCGCGGGTGGCTATAAGTTGAATAGACATTTTGAAATAACCTGGTTTGTCCGGGACTTGGCTTGATTGCCGTTCATCGTGTGGCGCGGAGCGTGTTATCAGTTATCAGCTATCAGTTATCACCTGTTAAGGCGACATAATAAGTGATAACTGATAGTTGATAACTGATAAGCCAGCCCGTGACGATGTGTTTCCGTTGACCACCCAAGCATAATTCCTTATTTCAGATAATGTCTAATGTTTCCAGCAATCTGCGTCACAAATCAAAACTTGCCCGACACGGCGGCGTTCGTTGAATGGCTGCGCGATGAGCAACGCGATTTTTTCGCTTCTCAAGGCGAAATCGTGGTCAGCCGCGCGCCGGGGCGTCTGGACGTGATGGGCGGGATTGCCGATTATTCGGGCGCGTTGGTTTTGCAGCAACCTATTGCCGAGGCTACCCACGCCGCTTGCCAGCTTGCAAATGACGAAACGCTAACCGTTGAGAGTTGGCAAGGCATTGAATCGCTGAGGTTTACGGTTTCTTTGACAGATTTGACGGGGTTGGCTTACGACGCGGCGCGGGCCTGGTTCGCTTCTGATAAATCGCGCCACTGGGCGGCTTACGTCGCGGGCGTGTGGCTGGTGTTGCAACGCGAACGCGGGGCCGTGTGGCGCAGAGGGGCGCGTTTGCTGCTGCGTTCCGACGTGCCGGCGGGCAAGGGTGTTAGTTCCTCTGCCGCGCTGGAAGTGGCGACGATGCAAGCGGTTACGGCGGCTTATGGCATTGCGTTGACGCCGTTGGAACTGGCGTTTCTGTGCCAAAAAGTGGAAAACCTCGTCGCCGGCGCGCCGTGCGGCGTGATGGATCAGATGGCCTCGGCGTGCGGCGCGGAAGGCGAATTGACGGCGATTTTGTGTCAGCCAGGCGAGTTGCTCGGCACAGTGAAATGGCCCGCAGAATTAGCGGTCTGGGGCCTCGATTCCGGCGTCTGCCATGCTGTCAGCGGCGGCGATTACGGCACGGTTCGCGCAGCGGCTTTCATGGGCTATCGCATCATCGCGGACGTGGCCGGTTTGCGCTTTGAAACAACCGTAATGCCGGGCCGGGTGCGGATTGAAGACATAAAATGGCGTGGTTATCTTGCCAACATCACGCCCGCAGAGTTTGCCGCCAAGTACGCGGCGCACTTGCCCGAAACGATGTCGGGCGCGGCGTTTCTGCAACGCTATCAAGGAATTACCGACGTGGTAACGGCAGTGGAAGCCGACAAAATTTATCCTGTGCGCCAAGCGGCGCGGCATCCGGTAGAGGAAAACGCCCGCGTTCAGCAATTCACGGCGATACTGAAAAACTGGCGCGGCTTGGCGCAAGCGGACGAGTTGGGCGCGTTAATGCGCGAATCGCACGAGAGCTATACGTCGTGCGGCCTGGGCGCGGCGGCGACGGATGAACTTGTCGAACTGGCGCGGAGCGAACCAGGTTTATTCGGCGCGAAAATCACCGGCGGCGGCAGCGGCGGCACGGTAGCCGTGTTGGGCCGTCGGGATGCGGCGGAAGCCGTGCGGCGCGTGGCGGCAAAATACGCGGAGAGAACAGGTTACGCGCCGTTTCTGTTTTCCGGTTCGTCGCCCGGCGCGTGCGCTTTCGGAGTTTTGCGGCTAAGACCGGATGAACAACCTGTTGCGACTGGAGCGCGGACAGCCTTGTCCGCATGAGCGCGGAAGCGCGAACAAACTTTACGATAGAGGCTCGCTACAAGTTAGCCAGACAGGTTACGCAAGCGTTGTTACTCGCCTTCGGCTCGTTGCGGACAAGGCTGTCCGCGCTCCAGTCGTGAGGTTCCCGTTTTCTTGGCGAGTTGTCCTCAATTTAAGGAATATGTATGAAGGCAAAATATGGTTATCGGCGGCTCTCTGCGCGGCCTTGTGCCTCTGCGTTTACGGGCAGACGCGGAAGACCAAAATCAGAAAGGAAGTGTTTGGCAAAATGGCTGACGGCAAACGAGTTGACCTCTACACGCTGGCGAACAAAAACGGCGTGGAGGCGAAAATTACGACCTACGGCGGGGCCGTCGTGTCGCTTAAAACGCCGGACAAGGGCGGCAAATTTGCCGATGTGGTTCTCGGCTTCGACAAGTTAAGCGATTATTTCACGCCCACCGACGCCAGCGCGATTACTACCGGCGACCTGCGCGACGTGACCAACACGCCCTTTGATTTCAGAAACTTAACCGCCATCGGCGCGCGTATCGGACAGGACGACGAACAGTTAAAATTCGGTCAGGGCTACGACCACAATTTTGTCGTCAAAGGCAATTTTGGCACTCTGAGGCCCGCCGCGAAAGTGGTTGAACCCAATAGCGGGCGCGTCATGGAAGTTTTCACCACCGAACCCGGAATACAGCTTTACACCGGCAATTTTCTCAACGGCAGCAAAATCGGTAAAGGCGTCAAATCTATCAATTTACACGCGGGTTTCTGCCTGGAAACACAGCACTTTCCCGATTCGCCCAATCAGCCGAAGTTCCCCGCAACCACGCTGAAAAAAGGCGCGAAATTCACTTCAACCCATTAGACATTATCTGAAATAAGAAAACTCACCACAGAGGCACAGAGGCACAGAGTATAATGGGTAGAAAATGGCAATTTTCACCGACTTTCTCGGCCCTTAGCTAACTTTTCGGGCTTTTCTCTGTGCCTTTGTGTCTCTGTGGTTTATTCCGAATAATGTCTTTTGAGTTAAATCGCATGATACCGACCGAATTTTGGGTTGGCAAAGGGAATTCCAGTGAACGCGAGTTTTTGGCAAGTGTCTTGGAAAAGGGCTGTACTTACATTGCCGACAGAGGTTATTTTAGTTTTGCCATAGCAGCTAAAGTGTTGCAAGCAGGGGCATTCTTCGTGTTTCGCGGGAAAGCTAATGTGTTATATGAGGTGGTTGAGAAGTTGCCTTTCAGACTGGGACAGTGCCGCAATGCTTTAGCCAAGTGACAGATGAAGTAGTGGTTTTCAGCAATGATGAGCAGCAAAACCGGCTGCGCATGATAACCTTTACCATCGCTGGCAGTTACTTTCGGCTGGTCACGAACCGCTTTGATGCTTCGACGCTAAATATAATTATCTTATACGCTTACAGGTGGCAGATAGAGTTATTTTTCAAGTTTATTAAGCGCACATTGAAGGGACTGCATTTGTTTAATCACAGTCAAAACGGGGTGGAAATCCAGTTTTATCTG
>JAYVJN010000024.1:0-10290 GCA_043769325.1 Acidobacteriota bacterium | reverse complement strand
CCTCGCGCCCGTCATCGCCAACCTTTACCAAGACTTGCTGATAAATGACCGTTTGCAACGCAGCGCGGAACTCCGCATGGGCGAAGTTTTCTCGAAACTTGTCGGTAAGGATGCGCCTAACCGCCTGTGGACGTTGTATATGCGGATTTACGAAATCTTGTGGAGTCTGCCGCGCAAGAGTCTGACAACGGGAGAAGTTGAAGCCATGACCGAAGGCGACGCGCAACTCGGAGCGCGTTTGATTCGCGTCTATGCCAAAGACTGGCTGAAAGGCGCGGGCCGGTTCGCGGCCTTGTGTCTCCCATATTTATTGAAAGACGGCGAAACCGACCCCGACAAAATCGCGCAAGGCTGGCTGGATACACAAAACTCCGGCGCGGGTGGCGTGCCTGATGGTTTGGTGGAAGTTGACCCCGAAGAGTACGAAGGCGCGATTCACCCTTCACAAGATAAACGCCTGACCGGATTGGACTACGGCGCGGAAGAAGGGCCTTCGGACATCGGCCAAATCGCTGCGCCAAAAGAAGGAGAAGCTAACCAAGCATCGGGCGGGCAATGCCGCGAGCCTTTCGAGTATGGCGAGATTCTGCGGAGTCTGGGCGTAAACTTGAGCGAACACGAAATCGCCGTGCGTTATTACCGCGAACGCGCCATTCCGCATCTGGTCAAGTTCCCCGTGCGCGAGATGCCGGAAACGCCCGAACCTTTGGCCGAAGGCTTGGAGACGTGGGACGTGGGCGGCAAACTGGAAGATGTGGATTGGGTAGAAACGGCGATTGCCAGCCCCATCATCGTGCCGGGTTTGACCACCGTGCAGCGCGTTTACGGGACAACTTCCGGCGCGCAACCCGAACGCGAACCCGTTGACCTTGATTTATATGTTGACTGCTCCGGTTCGATGCCCGACCCGCGCCGCAACACCTCATTTCTCACGCTGGCCGGGGCTATCATCGCGCTTTCCGCGTTGCGCGTGGGTTCGCGCGTAAAAGCGACGCTGTGGAGCGGCAAAAATGATTACCAGGCCACGCCCGATTTCACCCGCGACGAAAACGCCGTCCTGCGAATCCTCACGGGCTACATCGGCGGCGCGACGGCTTTCCCGATTCACTTGCTGCGCGAGACGTTTCAGAAACGCACCCGCAAAGACCGCCCCGCGCATATCCTCGTCATCTCCGACGACGGCGTGGACACCATGTTTGACACCGACGAAAAAGGGAACAGCGGCTGGGACATCTCCCGTATGGCCCTGGAAAAAGGGCGCGGCGGCGGCACGATGGTCTTGAATCTTTACTCCGAATGGCAGAAGATACCCAAACTCGCGCAAGCCCACGAACAAGGCTGGAGCGTCAACCGCGTGCAGACCTGGGACGATTTAGTCGGGTTTGCGCGGAAATTCAGCCGCGAGAATTATGAGCGAAACGACTGAAACTCTTACCCCAGAATCGCCTTGGGAAGACCACTTGCTTGAGCGCAAGACCGAATCAGACCTGAGAGATTTACTAAAAACGCTGGTTGCCTTCGCCAATTCGGTAATGCCAGGCCATACCGCCGTTTTGCTGATTGGCGAAAAGGACGACGGAACGGTCAAAGGCGTTTCCAACGCTGACAATATCCAGAAAACCGTCCGCGAGAAAGCGGAAAGCATATACCCGCCAATTGTCTTTCGCACAAGGGCTTACGAAGAAGAAGGCAAGTCATGCGTGCGCGTCGAGGTTGAATACAGTGGAGAAACGCCACACTTCGGCGGGCCGGCGTGGATAAGAAAAGGTTCTTCAAGCGAAAAAGCATCTGATGAGGTTTTCCAAAGACTGATTGAGTATCGCTCAGGCAAAGTCCGCGAGTTGGCGAAATGGCTGAATAAAGAGGTGTCCATATTTGGCGATGAAAGTTCTGGATTAAGGGTGACAAATACGATCAGCTTTTATAATCATCGCTGGCCGCCGGAAGGATTATCATACTATGGAGAAGATAATGCGCTGGTCATAAAAGGACCAGTCAAACTCATTCATGTCAATAGTTTCTGGGCAACATTTGAAGGGACAAACGGTGTAAAAAGGTCAGAGCCATTGGAAAAGATTACCCTTAGCTTTGATGACGACAAAAACCGGCTGAAGGTTCTGGTTCGATACTAGTGTTCAGTCAAGGTTGAATTGACGGGCGCGTAACTGTCAACTATCAACTTTGCCCTTTCCACTATTTTTCAGTGAAATCAGTTGAGAGTGGAGAATTGACAGTGGATAGTGAGGCCGCCCGTGACCGTTCATCGCTCCCGCCACTTGAAACTTGACTGAACACTAGAGATTTCCGTGTAACATGAATGAAGAAGGGCCATTGCTGGAGAGTTTGACGCGCCGTTTGGCGGAGTGTCCGCCGGATTTTTTGGCGGAGCCGCGCCGCCAGGACGGGACGGGCGTGATTCACGTCGGGGCGGTGGTGTCGGATTTGTTGCGCGCTTTGGGCGGCGCGCCGCTCAATAAGCAGCAGGCCGTGACATTTCAGTATATTTCGGCCAATGTGCCGACTTCGGCCAATCGCGTGCGCTTGATTTTGCTGACTTGCTGGCTGTTGCACGATGAATGGTTTCGCGCCAAACGACGCAACGCGGGCGTGTATGAACTGCTTGACAAAGGCTTGAACGAAGTGGCGGCGTTGGTGGACGCGGCAAATTTTGTCAACGACCCCGATAGGCGCGAAGAGTTGTCGCGTTTGTGTTTGAAAGGCTTGGGCTTGCGTCCGGCGGGCGAAAGCCTGGCGCAGGCGCGTGACCGCCTTTCGACTTTGGACAGCGTGGAACGCGCCCGCGTCATCCGCGAGGCCCAGGCCGCCGAAGCACGGGCGCGGGAAATCCGCGAGGCGATGGCGAAAAAAGCCGCCGAAGAAGCCCCGCCTACATATGGATATGAGTAATGCGAATCAAGGGTTAAAACCACGAAACGCGGGGCTGACACGACGCGCCGCGTAATAATCCCCGACCCCCTAACCTCCCAACTCTCCCGGTTCCTAACTCCTAACCCCCAACCATCAGCTTAACAATCTCATCATTTTTTGCAGACAGCGGGCGCGGGTAGGGCCGATGCTGCCTTCGGAGATGCCGAGTGCGCCGGCGACTTCCGCGTAAGGCGGCGTTTCGGTTGCGTAGAAGAGCATGGTAAGCAATTTGCGGCAGCGTTCGTCAATTTGCGCGAGGGCCGCGCGGACCTGGTGTTGTTCTTCCAATTTTTGCAGCGTAGCATCGGGCAGAGGCGCGTTGTCGGGCAGTTTTAAGAGCGCGTCTTCCGCTTCATCTTCGTCATCGCGCGGCGTTACGGTGGAAATGCGGCGGCGGCTGATGAAACGCCAGGTCTTGCGTTTAGCGGTGGTTACGAGCCAGGCGTGGAGGCGTTCGGGTTGTTCAATGCCGTCCAGCTTTTCCAACAGCGTGGTGAAAACTTCCTGAAAAATTTCCGCGGCGTCGTCTTCATCCAGACCCGCGCGGCGCGGTATAGCGTAAATCAATCGTTGGTAGCGTTTGACCAGTATTTCCCAAGCTGTATCCTGTCCGCGCCGGCAATCGCGCACCAATTCTGCATCGCTTCTTTTTTCCATGCTTTAAGTTTTCGCAACAATATCACGCGGCGGCCTTGAGGATATGCAACCGGCCCGCGATTGTCCAGCTACCCGCCACAAAGCCAGCCATCGTTAACCCAATCAACAAAAGATTCTCAATCGGCGCGGTATTTTATCCGGCCCTAGCCGCACTGTACGGCTGACGGAACGAAATCCGTCGGGTTATGCGAGTCGCCCCGATGCCGCTAATCCAAGAAAATACAAAGAGGAAAACAAGAAATGCGTAACCATCGAACACAATTATTATTAGTCGTCATGCTGGCCGGAATGATGCTGTGGCTTACTTCGCCAAGCAGTTCCGAAGCCGGCGCGAACGGCTCTTGGGGTACGCTGTCTGACGAAACACGGTATTATGCCGGATTATCCGGTTCAGGCGTAGGCAATGGTGTGGCGGAATACCGCGAAACCAGCAGCCGTCGCCGCTTAGACGTCAGCGCGTCATCTATCACTTTAGCGTCGGGGACAGTTTTGAGCGTGCGGGTAAATGGCAACGCCGTCGGCAATATGACGGTGGATTCTTTCGCCAACGCTTCCCTGTCGCTGGACACCAACAACGGCAACACTGTTCCGACCATCGCTGTCGGCAACACGGTTCAAGTTTTACAAGGCACAACCGTTGTGGCATCCGGCACTTTCTCAACTACGCCGCCGCCATCGCCATCCCCCGGCGGCTCACCTGGCGCGTCACCGAGTCCGTCACCAAGCGGTTCACCTGGCGCAACGCCCAGCCCTAGCCCCAGCGGTTCGCCTGGCGCAACGCCCAGCCCTTCGCCCAGCAGCACTCCGGGCGGTGAATTAACAGCTCCTTTAACCGGCCCGGCTATCGGCGGCATCACGCCAACCGGACGCGGCAAATACGAAACCAGCGGCATCCCCGACAGCGGCGATTTCACCGTCCGCGTGGACGATGTCAATCTACCCGCCGGCACGGTGCTGCGCGTTATTCTGAACGGCAACTTATCAGGGACATTTACCTTGCGCTCTTCCGGGCGCGGTGAATTCCGTCTCTATTACGGTGTTGCCCCGCTGATTACGCCAGGTATGACACTGGCTATCAATCAAGGTTCAACCACGATTCTTTCCGGTGTTTTCGGTGCCGAACCTGGCCCTTCGCCAAGTCCTTCGCCGAGTGGTTCACCGGGTCCCAGCCCCTCGCCTTCGCCGAGCGGCACGCCGAGCCCCAGTCCTTCGCCGAGTCCGAATTCAGGCGTTTGCACCATGAGCCTGAGTAGCGCTACTTATAGCGTTAATGAAGGCGCGGGCAGCTTAACCGTTACGGTCAACCGCACTTGTGCGCAGGACGGCACTTCGCGCGTTGAATTTGAGACCGAGGACGGCAACGGCACGGCCAATGAGCGCACGGATTACACCAAAGCTTCAGGCCGGTTTGAATTTGCTGCCGGCGAACTGAGCAAGACTTTCAGCGTTCTCATCACTAACGACAGTTTTGTGGAAAACGCCGAAACCTTCTTCGTCATGCTGGAAGACCCGCGTGGCGGTAATCTGGCGGCTCCTTCAACGGCAACCGTCACCATCGTGGATAACGACACCGCGCCGCCGACCTCGAACCCGCTCGAACAAGCGCAGTTCTTCGTCGGACAGCATTACGCGGATTTCCTCAGCCGCACGCCCGACGCCGGCGGCCAAGCCTACTGGACTGAGCAAATCGCGCAGTGCAATGGCAACGAGGCTTGTATTCGTTCGCGCCGCATCGGGGTTTCCACCGCGTTCTTCGTCGAAGGCGAGTTTCAGGAGACAGGCAATTTTGTCTATCGCTTGTACCGCGCCGCTTTAGGACGCCGGCCCGGCTATGCTGAATTCGCGCCGGATCGCGCCCGCATCGTCGGCGGCACAAGTCTGGAACAGAGCAAGGCGGCTTATGCCGATGACTTTACCTTGCGTCCGGCCTTTATGGCCGAATATCCGGCCAACTGGATACCGGAGCAATTCGTCGGCCATCTCTTTGACCAAGCTGGTCTGATTGGGTTTACCACCGAACGGCAAGCCGAAATCAACTCCATGTACGCGGGCCGCACACGCGCCCAAGTATTGCGTAATGTGGCGGAGATACAGGCTTTCCGCACCCGCGAGTACAATTCAGCTTTCGTGCTGATGCAATACTACGGCTACCTGCGCCGCGATGCCGACAACGATGGCTTCCAGTTCTGGCTCGGCATTCTGAACCAGCAACCGGCCAACGCGCGCGGTATGGTTTGCGCCTTCATTACCTCGCTGGAGATGCAGACACGCTTTAGCAGCATCGCCCCGCGCGGCAACGATGAATGCTCCGGCCAGCCGTAAACACCGGCGCAGCTAACGCGCCATAACCGTAACGGGCCGTCAGTTCACTGGCGGCCCGTTATTTTTTTGTGCCGCCGCGTGTTAAGATTAGGCGTATGACTGAGCCGGCACAGCATTTGACGGGCCTTAACGCAGTGGAATTGACAGATTGGGCTGAGAGTTCGGGCGCGCCGGCCTATCGCGGGCGGCAGCTTTTTGGCGCGTTGCAGAGGCGGCGCGTCTTGTCGTTTGACGAAATGACCGACTTGCCCAAAGATTTTCGCGCCTGGCTTAACGAAACCGCGCGGGCCGCGACTTTAACCGTTGAGCAGCGTTATTTGTCATCCGACGGCACGCGCCGTTACCTGATGAAAACCCATGACGGGCGGCCCGTCGAAACCGTTTTTATCCCCGAAGAACGGCGCGACACGATATGTTTTTCGTCACAATCGGGCTGCCCTTTAGCTTGCACTTTTTGTCTCACGGCGAAACTCGGTTTGCTGCGTTCGTTGACGGCGGGCGAAATCGTGGAGCAAATCATCATTGCGCTCAACGACGCCTATGGCGCGGGGCAACCGACGCCGCGCGGCACGAATCTCGTAGCGATGGGCGCGGGCGAACCTTTCTTAAATTTCGACGAACTGATGAAAGCCTTGCGCGTTATGGCTGACCCAGCGGGCCTTCACATCGTGCCCAACCGCGTCACGGTTTCTACCGCCGGCATAGTGCCGAAAATCAAAGAATTAGCAACGATTGCAGACCGCCCGCACCTGGCCATCTCGCTCTCGGCCCCGACTGATGAACTGCGCGACCAACTGATGCCCATCAATAAACGCTGGCCGCTCGAAGAACTCTTGGCGGCCTGCAAAGAGTTTGAGCAATCCTTGCGGCCCGGCGAACTTTTCACCTTTGAATATGTCTTGCTGGACGGCGTAAACGACACCGACCAACACGCGCAACAACTCGCCAACCTGCTCAATCGCCACAGCTTACGCGCCAAAGTAAACCTCATCCCGCACAACGCCGCCGAACCTCTGGAATATCGCCCGCCGTCGCCAGAGCGTGTGGCGCGATTCAAAAAGATTCTCGAAAACAAGGGCGTCCACGCCTTCGTGCGCCGTCCGCGCGGGCGCGACATCTTCGCCGCTTGCGGGCAATTGGCGGCGCGCACAGAAAGCCAGGGAATTTAACACGGAGACACAGAGACGCAGAGTAATAGCGAGAAAGTCAGTACCGGAAGCGGTAGCGACGGGTTGCCGCCTAACCATGCGGCGGCTTAAAGCGAACGGCGCGTCCGCTGAACACGAGACGCGCCGCCATTGGTTGATGTGCGCTACGAAATTTACTTTTTCGCTTTCCATTCAGCGATGAGTTTATCCATTGCTGAGGTGTCTAGTTTCGCGTCGGCGGCTTTACCCACCATGACGGCTTTTTCGCCGGCGGCAATCGCGTCTGTTGTTTTGCCCAGCGCGGCGTAGCTACGCGCTTTGAGGCCGAGGTTTTGGTAAGTTTCCTTGATGGTGATGGATTTTTCCAGCCAGCCCCAGGCTTCTTCTGTATTCAGTTTATTTTGCAGGCAATATCCGGCGGCTTGCATCGGTGTGCGCCAGTCGTCCGCTTTGGCGGCGGCAACCGTAGCGCGGGCTTTGCTAACGACAAGAGCATTGACATCGGCAATGGAAACAGTGAACGGAACCGCAATTTTTTCCCAGTGAATGGCGAAACGCGCCGCATTAGCCTTGGTGTCGGCGATAGCAATAAGCAGTATTTCCTGCATCGGCGCGGCTTCCGGTTTGGCCTTGACGCGCAGCACGTCTTTCTTTTCGTCGTAAGTGAAACTGCCCCACTGACCGGCATCGCTGTTAAAGATGATTGTCCACTCATCTTTGCCCGGAATGGTGTGGAGACTATAAGTGCCGGCGGGCAGCTTCTGGCCGTTAATCAGCACGTCATCCGTGACAGTGAACGTGGTCGCTTCGTTCGCGCCGGTGCGCCAGACGTGGCCGTAAGGCACGATGGGCGTATCCTTTGGCCGGGAACGGCCATCGTCCAAAGTGGCCGTGCCTTTGGCTGCTGTCGCTGGCGGGTCGCCCCAGATGGTGCGGCCTTTGGTGGCGGGCCGGCTGTAAACGATGGTCACATCAGTAACGCCGATGGTTTGCATCAGGCTGGCCTTCTGGCTTTCGCGCGGGGTGCGCAATTGCGCCGCCACGCTGCTCACTGCGAACAGGCTCAACAAGCCCGCCGCCAATAAAATAACGCTTTTTTTCATGTTCTTACTTCTCCTAAAAAAATGAGTTCTTCGTCCCGTGACAGCAATTCTTGGCAGCCTGTCGGGGCTTTTGTCAAGTGTCGCCGGAAAACTGTTAGGTTTTTACGCAAATTAGTGTATTTTTGTTTAGCTTTCCGACACTGTTTGGTTGCGCGGGGCAAAAGTTCCACGCGATAGAGTTATGAGTTTATCCAGCCAACACATTTCGTTTGCTCAACTCTCCGATTTAGCGGAGCAACGCCTCGCGCCGGAGGAAAGCCAAATGTCGCAACAACACATCGCCGCGTGCGCCCCTTGCGCCAACGAATGGGCGCGTTTATCCAACATTGTCGCGCTCATGCGCGAAGACCGTAGCGAAGACGCGCCGCGCGATGTGGTTTTCTCCGTCGTGAATATGTTCCGCGCCGCCCGTCCCGCGCAACCCTCGTTAGCGCGCCGCGTGCTGGCCGCTCTCACTTTTGACAGCGCAAACCTGACGCCCGCTTACGGTTTGCGTTCCGGCGCGCCCGCCGCCACGCGCCAAATTCTTTACAGCACGGAAGGCTACGACCTCGACCTGCGCGTAACGGTCAACGGCGGACAGGCAACGCTGGCGGGACAAGTCTTGGGCGCGGATTGCGCGAACGCCAAAGTTATCTTGCACAATGCCGCTACCCAAACCCAAACTGCGCTCAATGACCTCAGTGAGTTTACCTTGTCATCTGTGCCGTGTGGCGTTTATACGCTGCATCTGCATATCGCGGGACTTGAATTAGAGATTCCTGACCTGACGTTATAAGTTCTGAATATGGAAGATGTGGAACTGGCCGAGCGACTACTCGCCGCCGGTGAAGCTGAACGAGTACAACTGCTGCGTGAGCATGATGCTGCCGCAGCAGTTCCACTGGCCCAAGCCCTTAGAGATATTTGCCGTAATTCTTGGAACGCGGAACCCGTGCGGGTTGTCGCCGCCGCCGAAGTTTTACAACTCTTAGCCAATCTCTCAGACGAACCGGAGATTCAGGCCCACGCCGACTGGGGCCTGGGCATCGCCGCGCTCACCAAAGGGCAAATGGAACCAGCCATCGCCCACTTAGACCAGGCCGCCGCCGCTTTTCACCAAATCAATCAGCCATATCCCGCCGCCTCAACGCAAATCAGCAAACTGATGGCTTTAGCCATTCTGGGACGTTACGACGAAGCCATTGAATGCGGATTGGAAGCCCGCGCTGTATTCATCGAACAGAGTTATGTTCTGGAGGCGGGACAGATGGAACACAATATCGGCAATATCTATTGGCGGCGTGACCGTTACCTTGAGGCGGAGCAATTTCTAAGTGCTGCTTGTGAACGATATCTCTCTGTTAATGCCGAAAAGCAACTGGCTGTTGTTGAATACTGTCGAGCTTACATAAAGTTCCTAAAGCATGATTTTTATGCTGCCGAAGAATTATATGCTTTGGCCTGGAAGCACGCCGAGGAAAACGGCCTGACAGCTACTCAAGCCGACATTGAAGTTGGCTTAGGCACGTTGGCATTAGTACGCGGCCAATTCGACGAGGCGCTCAGGCTTTTAGAAAGCGCCCGCCGTCGCTATGCCAGCCTGGAAATGCCCTATCAATCGGCTATCACAGAACAGGAAATCGCGGACGCTTATTTAGAACTGAATCTGGTTCCCGAAGCTGTCGAATTATATGCGCGCATTGAGCCGGAGTTGGCGCGGCTTGGAGCGCGTGGTGAACGCGCCCGCGCTTTGGAGTATCAGGGCCGGGCTTTGGTGCAACTGAACCAGACGGAACAAGCAGCGGTTTTACTAAAGCAAGCGCGAACGCTCTATAGCGAAGAGGGCAATGCCGTAGGCGCGGCGATGGTGACACTGACCGAAGCGCAACTGCAATATTCACAGGGGCAATACGCGGAGGCGCGCCTGGCAGCGGAGGCCGCCGAAAAACCTCTGGCGGCAGCGGGGGCCTGGCGGCGTTGGCTTACCGCGCGCTGGTTGCACGGCGAGGCCCAACGCGCCCTAGAGTGTTATGACGAAGCTCTGCTTATTCTCGAAGACACCTTGCGCGAGGCCGAGGCGCAAGAACAGCCACAGGTGGCGCATCGTTGCCAGACTTCTTTAGGGTTGCTCCATTTGGCGTGCGGGCGGC
>JAYVJN010000023.1:0-4392 GCA_043769325.1 Acidobacteriota bacterium | reverse complement strand
TGCGCTCATGCGGACAAGGCTGTCCGCGCTCCAGTCGTAAGCCTTGAGGTTTTAGCGAAAAGTTGTGCCAGGCGAAGGTATTTAACCCCTGATTCGCATTTTTAGTTTGTTTTTTAGTTTTTAGCTCCTCCGCCGTTGATACTATTCAGTTTACCGCTCTCCCTTTAGTACCTTAAACCACAAACTGCTCTAGGCGTTATTTTGCCAGAGGTTCTTCCGCAACGTCCGGCAAAGTTTCTTCTTCTTTCTTTTTCAGCAAACTGCGGGTAATAAAAAAGACTGCCGCCGCCGCGATGAGCAGCACGCAGGCTAAACCCGCTTCGCGGGCGTAATGGTCAATCGTATCTTTGATTTGCGGCCCGTAGCGCACCACCAGAAAGCCTTCCAGCAAGAAACGCGCCCCGCGTCCGAGTCCGATGCCCAAAGCGAAACGCGCCGGATTCATCTGGAAAACACCCGCCGAAATGACAAATAATTTGAAGGGAAACGGCGGCGGCATGAGCGATGCGCCAGCCACCGCGAACATATCGTAACGGTCTAACAAACCTTTAACGCGGGCTTGTTTACTCTCTGAAAACCGGCGCAAAGCCTTTTTTCCCGCCTTGCGGGCAAAGGAATACATGAACAAACAGCCCAAGACTGAACCGGCGGCCCCAGCCAGCGCAAAGAGCAACATCAGTTCGGGCCGTTGCGCCGTGAGCAAAATCATGGCCGCGTCCGCGCCGCCCGGCAGAGGCATCAAAGCCGCGTCCAGCAAAGCGATGCCGAACATCCCCAACGCGCCAAACGCGATGAGATAGTCGAACGTCTTTTTTAACCAGCCAAATAATTTGAAAACGAAAATTAAAGCAAACATTATGATTATTCTCAGCATTAAATAACAAATGTGGCACAGTAACAAAAAAAGCCCGCGACACCAAAGGCGTTAGGCCAAAAACTACTTTAGCATAAAATTCAGCGGTTGCCGGTAAGACGATTGTTTCGCACGCCAGACTTGGCGTTAGAGTGTAGTTATGGTAAGACGAAAGGGCTGTATCCAAAACGCTTTTCTGAAACCCGCAACGGTTGACACGCGGATATGGCAGAGCATCCAACCGTAGCCGTAATGCTTGGCTTGAGCGGTAGTTTTCCTACAATTATTCGGAGAAAAATTTGTTATGGCCAGGATTTATCCCTTTTGCGCTCTGCGCCCACCGGTTGAGCAGGCGGCGGCTGTCGCCAGCGTGCCTTACGACGTGGTGAACACGGCGGAGGCCCGCGCTTTGGCGGATGGGAATGAGTGGAGTTTTTTGCACGTCTCGCGCCCGGAAATTGATTTACCCGACGGCACAAACCTTTACAGCGATGAAGTTTACGCCAAAGCCGCCGAAAATTTTGCGCGCTTCCAAAAGGCCGGCGCGTTGCGCTTCGACGCCGACCCCAGCCTCTTTGTCTATCGCCAGCAAATGGGCGAACACATCCAAACCGGCGTGGTGGCGTGCGCTTCAGTGGATGAATATGACAACGGCACCATCAAAAAACACGAAAAAACACGCCCCGATAAAGAGGATGACCGCACCCGCCACATTATGACTTTGCGGGCGCAAACCGGCCCCGTTTTTCTCACCTATCGCGGGCGCGTCGGCATCAATGAATTAGTTGACGAAGCCGCGCAAGACGCTCCGCTCTATGATTTTACCGCGCCTGACGGCATCCGCCACACGGTCTGGCAAGTCTCGCGTTACGAACCTTTGTGCGAGGCTTTTCGCGGCGTCCATTGGTTGTATATTGCCGACGGCCATCATCGCGCCGCCAGCGCCAGCCGCGCCCGCGTTGCTTTGCGTGCCGCACAAACGGATAACAGCGGCCTGACTTTTACCGGCGAAGAAGAGTACAACACTTTTCTTACCGTACTCTTTCCCGCCGAACAGTTGCGCATTTTGCCGTATAACCGTGTCGTCAAAGACCTTAACGGGCTGACCGGGGAAGAGTTCCTGAACAAAGTGGGGAAAAATTTCATCGTCAGCGAAAACTCCTCAGCAGTGCCGGAGGAACAAGGTGAGTGGCGTATGTATCTCGGCGGGCGTTGGTATGGCCTAACCCGCCCGATGGACTCTACTATTATCACCGGCGTCGTCGAATCGCTCGACGTAAGCGTTTTGCAAGACTACCTGCTGGCCCCGATTCTCAACATCCAAGATGTGCGCACCGACAAACGGATTGATTTCGTCGGCGGCATTCGCGGCACGGCAGAACTTGAACAATTAGTTGATTCTGGCAAATTCGTCGTCGCGTTTTCACTCTTTCCCACAACCGTCGAAGACCTGATAAAAGTCTCTGACGCTGACAGCATCATGCCGCCGAAATCCACCTGGTTTGAACCCAAGCTGCGCGACGCGCTGCTTATTCATTGTATTTAAGGAGAAATTTATGTCTGACAATCTACCCGCTTTTATCCAAAACTGGCGACGCATTCACCAACAAACCGTCAACCTGATGAAGGTTGCGCCGGATGACCAATACGACTGGAAGACGTGCGAATCAGCGATGACTTTGGGCGCGTTGATGAACCATTTTCCACAGTCCGAAGCGGGATTGGCACACGCCGTCGCCCACGACACGATGCCCACTGAACGGCCCACGTCTATCAATAACACCGCCGCGCTCATTGCTGCTTTTGACGTCTCGCACGAAGCTGCCGTCGCCCTGGTGTCCACGCTGGGGCCGGAAAGATTCGGCGAAACCATCACGCCGTTTCACCCTTCGCGCCCGATGACCCGTGAGCAATTGCTGTACGGAATGCTGGAGCACGAAATACATCATCGCGGGCAACTTTACACCTATTTGCGGATGCTCGGCGTAGAAGTGCCGCCGCTCTTTGCCTGATGATAATCACCACCGACAGACTGATTCTGCGCCCGTTCGTAACCGAAGATTTGGACGAATTGGCGGTTATTCGCGCCAAGCCCGAAGTGATGAAGTACATCGCCGACGGGCAGCCGCAAAACCGCGAACAGGTTGCCAAGCGGCTCAACCATTACATCGAACATTATGAGGCGCATGGCTTTAGTATGTTTGCGTTGATAAATAAGGCGGACGGACGGCTCATCGGCCCCGGCGGGCTGTTTACTTTGCGTGGCACAACGGAGATTGAGGTTGGTTACTGCCTCGACACGCCGTTTTGGGGGCAAGGTTTAGCGACAGAAATGGCCGCCTCGTGGTTGCGTTACGGCTTTGAAGAGTTAAAGCTAAAGACAATCGCCGCCGTCGCTTATCCACAAAACATGGCCTCGCGCCGCGTCATGGAGAAAGTGGGCCTGACCTATCGCAAAAACGGCGTCTTTCATAGTGTGGACAGCGTCTATTACCGCATCGAACGCGCCCAATTTCGCCCCTTGCCGTTTGCTTATCAAGTTGAAATCTGAGCGCGACGCGGAGCGTTTAATAATGCAGAAGCCCGCACTTCGTCAAGGGCGCAGCAACACACTTGACGTAGTGCGTGTTTCCGCATTGGATTATCCGGCGAAACTTTTGCTCACCTGCTTACCCATTATCAACTGTCCACTGTTTTCCTAAAAATCAGTGCAGAGTGGAGAGTTGACAGTGGATAGTGGCCTGTTGCTAAGAGAGTTTTATGAAAATTCTTATTGCCGATAAATTTGAACAATCGGGGCTGGACGGCCTCCGCGCCGCCGGTTGCGAAGTAATCTGTCAGCCTGATTTGAAAGATGACGCGCTGGTCGCCGCGATTGCCGCCAACCGCCCCGACGCGCTGGTCGTGCGTTCGACTAAAGTAAACGAAACGATGCTTACCGCCGCCTCGCTGAAACTGGTCGTGCGGGCCGGCGCGGGTTACAACACGATTGACGTGGCAGCGGCTTCGCGGCTTGGCATTTATGTCTCGAATTGCCCTGGTAAAAACTCTGTCGCCGTCGCGGAACTCGCTTTCGCGCTGATACTTGCGCTTGACCGCCGCATCGCCGATAACGTCATCGCGTTACGCGCCGGACAGTGGAACAAGAAAGAATTCTCGCAAGCGCGCGGCCTTTACGCGCGCGCGCTGGGACTTATCGGCGTGGGGCGCATCGGGCAAGAAATGATTACCCGCGCCCGCGCTTTCGGGATGCCCGTTGTGGCTTGGAGCCGCAGTTTGACGCCGGAACGCGCCGCCGCGCTGGGCGTGGAAGCCAAAGCCGATATGCTGGAAGTGGCGCGAAATGCCGACATCGTCAGCGTCCATGTCGCGCTCAACGACGCCACGCGCGGCTGTCTCAACGCCGAGTTTTTCGCGGCCATGCGTGAAGGCGCGTACTTTATCAACACGGCGCGGGGCGAGATTGTTGACCAAGACGCGCTCCGTGAGGCTATGAAAACACGCGGCATTCGCGCCGGACTCGATGTTTTCGCGGATGA
>JAYVJN010000022.1:0-5133 GCA_043769325.1 Acidobacteriota bacterium | reverse complement strand
GGCGATGTGGCGTGTGACCATTACCGGCGCTGGGCCTCGGACGTGGCTTTGATGAAGCGGCTTAACGTCAATTCTTACCGCTTTTCCATCGCCTGGCCGCGCGTTATCCCCGACGGGCGCGGCGCGCTTAACCAAAAGGGCCTGGACTTTTACGACCGTCTCACCGATGCGTTGCTGAAAAAGGGCATTGAGCCTTTCGCCACGCTCTACCACTGGGATTTACCGCAAAAATTACAGGACGAAGGCGGTTGGACAAACCGCGCCACAGTTGACGCTTTCGCGGTTTACGCCGACGTTGTGACGCGGCGGTTAGGCGACCGCGTGAAAAACTGGATGACGCAGAATGAGCCGCTGGTGACGGTTTTCCTCGGCCACGTTTTGGGTACTCATGCGCCGGGCGTGCGTGATTTGGGAGCCTCAATCCGCGTTTCGCATCATCTTAATCTCTCGCACGGGCGCGGCGTGCAAGCCGTTCGCGCCAACGTGAAAAACGGGCAGGTCGGCATCGTCAACGTCGCCATGCAGGTTGAACCCGCCTCCGACAAAGCGGAAGATGTGGCGGCGGCTAAACGACAGGACGGCGCGCTCATCCGCTGGTTCAACGACCCGATTTTCAAGGGCGAATATCCCTCGGATGTGCGCGAAAGCTACGAAAAGCTGTTTCGCCGCCAGGGTTTAATCCCCATCGAAGCGGGCGATATGCAAGCCATCTCCGCGCCCACCGATTTTCTCGGCGTTAATTACTACACCCGCCAACTCATCGGCGCGGGCCTCGAACCGCCCGCCGGCACACGCACTTTGCCGCCCGCCGGCCCCGTTACGGCGATGGATTGGGAAATTTACCCGCCAGGGCTTTACGAAGTCCTCAAACGCCTGCACCGCGACTATGGCCCCAAGGCCATCTATGTTACCGAAAACGGCGCGGCCTTTCCCGATACGCTCACGCCCGCAGGCCAGGTCATTGACCCGCAACGGCAAAGCTATCTGCGCGAACACTTTCTCGCCGCCCACCGCGCCCTCGCGGAAGGCGTCCCGCTCAAAGGTTACTTCGTCTGGTCTTTGTTCGACAATTTCGAGTGGGCCGAAGGCTACGCGAAACGCTTCGGCCTGGTCTATGTGGATTACCCGACGCAACGCCGCATCGTCAAACAATCCGGCGCGTGGTTTGCTGAAGTGGCAAAAAGGAACGGTCTGCAATAACAGGCGACAGGGGAAGGTTTCACCTGTCGGCGCATGGGCAAAAATTAGGGCTTATTCAAAGTAAGGTTAGAACATCGCCGGTTATCAATTATCAACTATCAATTATCATCTATTATGGCTAAACCGGCGTTGTGACCGTAATAATTGATAGTTGATAGATGATAATTGATAACCACAGCCGGCGTTAGGTTGGGGTCAATTTCTCAAGCGAGGTGGCCTGTCGTTATTTTCCTACTTTGAATAAGCCCTAGGGCAAAAATAGAGAATGAGTGAGCTGGCTTTCCGTTCGGCGCGGGCCTGGTCTATACTTGCGGCGTTTTCGGATTTGTTTGTCGAACACGGAGAAATCTTGCATGAAATTATTCAAACTGGCTCTGGTTATTTCACTTGCCGCGTTGTTTGTCGCAGCGTGTGGCAATTCCAACGCGCCGACGGCCAACCCTCCTATTGTCACTAACACGCCCGCCGCGCCGCCCAAGGCTGACGAATGGGCCGCCACGCGCAGCCTTTATCAAGCCTCTTGCGTTAATTGTCACAAAGCGGACGGCACCGGCGGTTCGGTAACTTTTTCCGAAGGCGACCCGCCGCTCAAAGTGCCCACTTTGAAGGGCGAGAAACAAGCCAATGAGCCGGACGCCGAATACATAGAACAAATCAAAGAAGGCGGCGACGGTATGCCGGGCTTCAAAACTCGTCTCAACGATGGCCAGGTCGCGCAACTCGTAGCCTACATTCGCCATGAATTTCAAGGCAAAGACGTGAAACTACCACAATCCGCTGCCGCGCCTGACAAACCAGCCGTCACTCCCGATAAAGCTGTCACGAATAAATCAATGGAGGCCAGCCCCGCCCCGGCCATGAAGCCGGACGAAAAGAAACCATAGGCGTTGCAGTTAAGTTCAAGGCCCCGTAGCTCAGTGGATAGAGCATTGGTCTTCGGAACCATGAGCGGGAGTTCGAGTCTCTCCGGGGTCACTAAATGGAAGCAGTCGGCAGAAGGCAGACGGCAATTATCACGCCGCGCTTTCTGCCCTTTTCTCAAGGCAGCCTTGCGGTTGCCTTTTTCTTTCTCTAAACTCTGCGCGGTAGGAAAATGCTATGCTCAAATCGTTGCACATTCAAAACTATCGCGGTTTCCGTGACTTCAAGATTGATTCGTTTGACCGCGTGAACCTCATTACGGGGACAAACAATGTCGGTAAAACATCGCTGTTAGAAGCGTTATACCTTAATCTTGCCCCCACATCGGCAGAACCCTCCTTGCGTACTGAATTATTGCGTAGTTTTGAGCAAGTGAAAGAGTACCTGGATGTCGAAGGTTCGTGGGGGTGGCTGTTTTATGCCAAAAAATATCAACAGCCGGTACAAATTAATGTCATCGAGGGGGAACAATTCGAGCGTTCTCTTAGCATAGCGTGGCCCTCTTTAATTGCTTCAGTTGGCGGCCCGAAGCCTTCAACCCAAGATCTGAGGGTCAAGTTAAAGACCAGACTAATAGCTGGCGCATGGAAAGACGTAGCCCGACTTGAGATTTCGCTGCTTACACATATGAGTAACACCTCAACGGCTCCAATACCAAAAGACTGGGAGAGAGTTGAGGGCGAAATATCATTGACGCCGCTGGGTGTTCTTTGGGAACCCAAAAGACCTTCACCAAAAGAGAGCGCGGAGCAATTCAGCCAAATTGATGATTTAGGGCGCAAGGGCGAGATTCTACAAGTTTTACGCATTTTGGATGACCGTTTGCAGGATTTGGGTGTGTCCGTTTCAGACAAATTACCGATGATTTACGCTGATGTCGGAATTGGCCGGCGGTTGCCGGTGGCGCAGATGGGCGAAGGCATGGTCAGTCTGTTAGCGATGACGCTGGAAATCATCAATGCGCCGAATGGCGTTGTGCTGATTGATGAAATTGAGAGCGGGTTGCATCACTCGGTACTGGTCAAAGTCTGGCAAGCACTGGCAACAGCAGCGCGTCGTTACAATGTGCAAATTTTTGCCACGACGCATAGCTTGGAAGCTGTTCGCGCCGCGCATATTGCCTTTGTGGAGAGCGGCACTTACGATTTGCGCCTGCACCGTTTGGAGCGCGACGGCGAAGATATTCGCGCTTTGACGTTTGATGAGGAGACTTTGGGGGCGGCGGTTGAGATGAATTGGGAGGTGCGTTGATGGCTGAAAATTCCTCGCTGATTTCAAGCCCCGCTGTGGCGGCCCAACTGACCACCACGAAATTGCTGGTTGGCGAAGGCAAAGATGAGGTGCAGGTTTTCACGGCGTTGCTCAAACATTTGGGCATAAAAGATGTGCAGGTAGAGCAGACGGGCGGCAAGGATAACTTGCGAATATACTTGAAAACGCTACGCTTGCGGGACGGGTTTGCCGATTTGACGGCGTTGGGGGTTATCCGTGACGCCGATAACAGCGCGTCGGGCGCGTTGCAAAGTGTCTGTGATTCTTTGCGGAATAACGGTTTTCCCAATCCGGTTAAGAGTGGCGAAATAGTGGCGGGTAGTCCGTCGGTTGGCGTGATGGTTGTCGGCGACGGTGATAAGTTCAAAATGCTTGAGGACTTATGCCTCGAATCCGTGAGTCATGACGCGGTATGGCCTTGCCTGGCGGAGTTTTTTGCCTGCCTGAAAGATGCTGAATGTGAGCCGCCCAATCTTTCCAAAGCTCGTTTTAGCACCTGGATGGCGATTCAAACGGACGCGAACGCCAGAGGTTTAGGCGGCGCGGCCAAACATGACTATTTTCTTTGGGACAGCGAAGCCTTTGCCGACCTGAGAAATCTTTTAGCCACACTCTTTACCAATCCACTGACTGACAAAGGCGAGGCAAGCGATGAGTCCTAGACGCTTGTTGTTAATAGTCTCGTATGTCCTGGTGCTTTGTGCGCCGGTTTTTGCCCAAACGTCGGAATATCTCTGGTATGAAGCGGAGAATATGCGCGGCTTTTCGCTGAATGAGCGTTATGAGCCGGTGTTGAATCCTTCATGGGTGAACCCATTGCGGGCGAAAGCGCCGGGTTGGGGCATCAACGGGCCGGGCGTGTCGGCGGAATGGTCGCAGGGCGGGGAAAGCGAGTGGAATTCGGCGGCGGCGAGCGCGGATGAGACTAAAGCGGCACTCATCCAAGACGTAGAAATCGCACGCGCCGGGAAGTATAAATTCTGGGTGCGTTACGCGGATTGGGCGAGTAAAAACGAAAACTTCACGGTGCGCGTGGTGCAAGCGGGCCGCGAATTATTCCGGCGTGAGTTTGGCGCGGGCGATTTGCTTGACCCGCACGACGAAACGAAAATGTACTGGGGCTGGGCTTTTGCCTGGGACGGCGCGGAAGCTACGCTCAACAAAGGCGCGGCGCAGGTTTTCATAGAAATTGAAAAAGCGGCGCAAGCGCGGCGGCACGTTGATTGCTGGTTGTTGACGAACGATTTAGCTTTTACCCCGCAGGGCCGGCGCAAACCGGACTTCGCCGCTTGGCGCGTGTTGCGCGAAGGCCGACCTGTCGAATCTCTCTTGACGTCCGCGAAAAATTACGACGCGCCGGCCTTGTGGCAACAGCAATTACTGGCGGGGCGCGATTTTGTTATGCCCTGGAACACGGCCCGCGAATTTTGGCGCGATTACGATAAACCGCCCGCCGAGCGTTCCTTATACCCATTTCATGCCGAACCCATTGAAGAATTTGTGAAAAAGTATGCGGGGCAAAAAGATGTTCCGCTTTTTGGTTCAAAGCTTGCCGCGCCGGTTGTTTACATCAATGATTTGCCGGAATATCTGAAAGAAGGCAGCGCGTTTTTGCGTTATGCGCGTGAGACGAAAACGCCCTTTGCCGTGCTGATAAACTACGGCGCGGCCAACTTTGCCGACGAAGCGGCGGCCCAAGCTGCCTGGAAATTATTGGACGGCGAACTGCGCGGGCAATTC
>JAYVJN010000021.1:0-26976 GCA_043769325.1 Acidobacteriota bacterium | reverse complement strand
CCCCGAATACTTCAACACACGCACCGGGCAAATCAACAGTTTTGGCCGTTGGGTCAACATTGACCGCACCGGCGTTCCGGCGGTCAACGTGGCCCTCGTGCCATTCGGTCAAAAGGACGAATTCAATACCGGCACAACAATTGACGACGCTAACGGGCGTTTCGCCGGCGGCATCGTCAGCACCCTGCAAATCTTTGGCGTGGACGCCACCAGCATCAACATTTTCGCTTCTTTGGCGGTAACTCGCGGCGACATCTTACGGGTGGACTTAACCCTGCCAAATTCCGGCACGGGAGGCGGTGACAACATCGGCAGCGGCTTCCCCAACGGACGGCGTTTGCGCGACGATGTGATTGACACCGAGTTTTTTCTAATCAACAACCGCCGGCCCTTGGGCGATAGCGTACCCGCCAATGACGTGCCGTTTTTGAATGTCTTCCCGTTCTTTGGTTTGCCGCAACAACCGCGCGACCCAGGCGTATTAGACGACAACACAAGGAATTAACGCTCAGATACAAAGGAGAACTTTAGATATGTTGCAGAAAAGTAAAAAATTTGTTTCGGGCGTGTTTTTGGCGGCGTTGGCCTTGCTCTTAGCGTTGGCCCCGGTCACCGCCATTAAAGCCGCCGACCACGGGGACGCGCCCGCCACCGGCAGCGACCTCGGTGCTGACCTCAATGATGGCTATTTATTTCTCGACCCCAACGATAACACCCAGGCCATTCTGATTATGACCATTCACGGGTTTATCGTGCCAGGTGAAAACGGCAATTTTGGCATTTTTGACCGCGCCATCCGTTACCGTTTTGAAATTGAAAATACCGGCGACGCCCGGCCCGACGCCTTTATTGACGTGACCTTTAACCAACGCACCAGCGGCGCGGTGGGGCAAACCGCAACGGTGGCTTTTTCCGGCCTGGCGAATAATCTACGGTTTACCGCCCCCGCCACCAACTCCAGTCCGGCGGCACCCGTTGCGCCAACCCAAGTTATCACGACCAACTCCGGTATTAGATTTTTTGCGGGCTTGACTGACGACCCGTTCTTCTTCGACATTCCGGCTTTCGGGCGGTTCGTCGGTTCTGTGCGCGCCGGCGCGCCGAATCCGAGTGTGTTTGCGCGCGGGCGCGACAGCTTTGCCGGTTATAACACAATGGCGATTGCCTTTAGCATTCCGGTCAATCAGCTACGCGGCGCGGCGGGGAACGAAGTAGGGCTCAGTTTGGCGACGCAACGCCGCAACCCGGAAGTCTATAACGGACGCACCGGCGGCCAGATTGCCGGTTTTGGGCGTTGGGTCAACATTGACCGCACCGGCGTTCCGGCAGTCAACGTGGCCCTTGTGCCATTTAACTCCAAAGACCCGTACAACTCGGCTTCGACAATGGATGACGCCGCCGGACGTTTTGCGCCGGGCATCGTCGCCACGCTCAATTTCTTCGGCACGCCCGCCGCCAACATTGGCATCCTGGCGTCAGTGGCCGTAACCCGCGGCGACATCTTGCGCCTTAACACCGCTACGGCTAATTCCGGCACTGGCGGCGGCAACAACGCCGGCGCGGGTTTCCCCAACGGACGCCGCCTGGTTGACGATGTGATTGACACCGAACTGCAAATCATCGGCAACAATCCGGCCTTTGGCGACGGCGTACCAGCCAACGACCTGCCGTTCCAAAATGCGTTCCCCTTCCTGGCCCCTTCGCAACAACCCCGCGCGCCAGGCACATTGGACGACAACACGCGAAACTAAAACGACGCAACCGGAAAACCAAAGAACGCGGATGACACTGATTTACCTGTGTCATCCGCGTTCTTTATTGATATAAATTCAATATCACATAAAAATAGATGCTGTAAATAATCCGTGCAGAAAGTTAGAGTTACGCATTTATGCGTGATCCAAGGTGACGACTCAATTGAATGTGGACAACGCCAATCACGCCTCAAGGCGTAACTCTAACTTTTATAATACCTGATAACTTTTGCTCACCTACTTAATAAGATGCAAACCGCGCGCGGTAAAATTGATTTAACGGGTTGACAAATTTTCGTTCTGTAACTACCTTGGTTACGGATGTTTTAAGAGAAGTTTAGAAAGAGATGCCCAACAGCAGCCGTTTTGCCATTGCCGTGCACGTTTTGACGTTGTTGGCCCGTTATTCGGGCCAGCCCGTGAAGTCGGGGTTTCTGGCGGAAAGCGTCAACACCAATCCGGTGGTTATCCGCCGTTTACTGTGCGCGTTGGCGCAAGGTGGCTTGGTGGTTTCGCAGACGGGCGCGGCGGGCGGCACTTGGCTGGCGCGTCCACCGGAACAGATTTCCTTGTGGGAAATCTATCGCATCGTTGAACTAGGCCCGCTTTTTGCTTTGCACCGACAACAACCCAACCAACATTGTCTGGTGGGGCGGCACATTGAAGAAGTTTTGTCAGACATCCAAAAAGATACTGAAACGGCTTTAGCCCAAGTGTTAACGCAAACATCGGTGATGGATGTGGCGCGTTTGGTCGGGCCATGCGGAATGCCGGAAGCAGTGGAAGAGTTCAGCGTAATTTTATAGATTTTTTTCAACATATTCGTAACTACTAATGTTACAAATGTATTAAGTGAAAGAGATAGATGGTAAATATGAAAGCAGTTCGCATACATAGATACGGCGGGCCGGAGGTTTTGCTTTACGAAGACACGCCGCAACCGCAACCCGCCGATGATGAAATTTTGCTTAAAGTTAAAGCGAGCGGCGTCAATCCGATTGACTGGAAAATCCGTGAGGGTTATGTCAGAGGCTGGCTAACTCACGAGTTGCCTTTGACTTTAGGGGCCGAGTTAAGCGGTGTGGTAGAGCAAGTTGGGGCCGGCGTAAGCAATTTTAAGCCGGGTGATGAAGTATTTGCCTATCCTAGCCTGGCGCGTTGCGGGGCTTACGCCGAATTTATCGCAGTCAAGGGAAGCGAGGCGGCCTTAAAGCCAAAAAGCAAAGATTTCGCCGAGTCAACGGCTTTAATTGTAGGGGCCTTAACCGCTTGGCAAGCCTTTGAGATGGGCGGTTTGCAAGCCGGGCAAAAGATTCTGATTCATGCGGCGGCGGGCGGCGTCGGTTCTCTGGCCGTGCAAGTGGCAAAGATTCGCGGAGCGTATGTTATTGGCACCGCTTCGTCTCGTAATACGGCATTTGTAACTAACTTAGGCGCAGATGAAGTGATTGATTATACGGCGACACCTTTTGCAGACGCGGTAAAAGATGTTGATATGGTTTTCGATCTTATTGGCGGCGAAACATTGAGGCGTTCATTCCAGGTATTGAAAAAAGGGGGAACGGTTATTTCTGCGGCTGAATTTCCCGCTACGGAGCGCGCTGAAGAATATGGAGTTAAAGCGGGAATGGTAAATGCGGAGTCTGATTCAGAACAACTGGCGCAGATTGCGAATTGGGCCGATGCGGGTCGCCTAAAAGGTTTTGTTTCAACCGTTTTGCCTTTGCGCGAAGCGCGGCAAGCGCAAGCATTGAGCCAGACGGGACGCACGCGGGGAAAAATAATTTTGCAGCCGTAAAAAATGGCCGGAGCAACTTAGATGAGCTATAATCCATTGGGCAAGAGCGGTTTACGGGCGTCAGAGGTTTCCCTCGGCGCAATGACCTTACAGCAGAAACTTGATGCCAGGCGTGAAGCCGGACAAGCTAAATACGGCGAAGAAACTGCGGCTATAATGGCGCGCGGAATTCGTGAATTGCGTGCATCCGGCATCCTGGAAACAGCTTTGCGGGTTGGTCAAAACGCGCCACAGTTTAGTCTGCCAAAGCAAAACGGGGAAATTTTACACGCAACGGAATTACTTGGTAAAGGCCCGTTGATAGTTACTTTTTATCGAGGCATCTGGTGACCGTATTGCAATATAGAGCTGGAAGCTCTACAAGAAGTTTACGAAGAGATTAAGGCTTTGGGCGCGGAATTAGTGGCCGTTTCACCGCAGAAGCCAGAGCATTTGCAAGCCATTGTCAACACCAACAAACTGACTTTTGCGGTTGTTTCCGATGCTGGCAATAAACTAGCGGAAGCCTTTGGCTTGAAATTCGCGCTGCCGGCATACTTGTCAACACTTTACGCCGGATTTGGCATTGATTTACCACGTTTTAATGGTGATAATTCATTGACCTTGCCGATGTCCGCGCGCTATTTAATAGGGCAAAATGGCGTAATCGCGGCGGCGGATTTTGACCCCGATTATACGATTCGCCCGGAACCAAGTAAGACCGTAGCAGACTTGCGTAGATTGCTGGAATTTTAGATAATTAAGCAGGTGAGCAAAAGTATAAAAGTTAGAGTTACGCCTTGAGGCGTGAGCAACTGCCGCGCTGCGCTGGCAGTTGCACGGCTGAAGCCGTAACTCTGAGCGAAAACAAAACGCCGCAAAACTTTTGCTCACCTGCTTAGTAATTCCTCCTGGCGAAGCGCGCCGGAAAGTCATTAGCGGAGACCGTGACGGCGGCGGCGGTTCGCGCCTGAATTAGGCAACGCGCCCCTACTGACTACTGACTACTGGTTACTGACTACTCGGCGCGTTGCGCCAGGCTTTCGTTTAGCCGCGCCAGGGCGTACATCAGCCAGGCTTGCGTCCAACGCAGATAGGGGATTTTGTTGGTGTAATGCGGGTGTTTTTGGTAGTGGAACGAACCGTCAGGCGCGCGCATATTGGCGTTGGCCCAATTTGCCAGCAGCGCGGCGTGGCGCGTGGCGTTGGGGTCAAAGCCAGTCAATTCGAGCAGGGCCACGATGGCCGCGCCGGTTGAGTGTAAGTCTGCCGGATAGGTTTTGTCGTGAAAGTATTTCGGCCAGCCGTCGGGCGAGAAAAAGTGGGCGTTCCAGAAATCGTAGCCGCGCCCGATGCTGTCGGCAATTTTGCCGTCGGGGTCGCCGATGGCTTCGCGCAACCGCACGAGACTGGTTAAGATAAAGGCCGTGTGGAAGTTATCCGTCCAGCCCTGGTAACTATCGCCACCGTAAGGCCACGAACCATCGGCCCACTGCCGGCGAATAACGTAATTGACGCCGCGCCGCGCCCAATCCTGCAACTCCGTTTCGCCGCGTTGCGCGCCCACCACGCCGAGGGTTTCGGCGGCCAACAGACTCGCGTTCAAAACCCGCGTGCGGTCAAGCGGCGAATAACTCCAGCAAACTTCGTCGTCACCCGTCTCCGTCTCGCGCAGATTACCCAAAATAAAGTCACACGCGCTGCGGGCCGGTTTCATATAAGTTTCGTCCAAAACGTCTGCCGCTTCGATAAAGGCGCGGGCCGCGAATGCCGTCGGCACGATGGTCGGCGTGCCCAAAGGCGCGTAAAAAGCGCGGCCCTGCCAGCCGAAGTTATAGCCCCAACACGCGCCGGCGTAGCCTTCCAGACGCAGTGACGACAGTTTATCCAACAAATACCGCGCTTCTTGTGCGACTTGTGGCGCGCGCGCGCGGCGAAACTCGGCCAGCTTTGCCAACGCAAAGAGCGCGAGACCCTTAGCGTTGTGGCCCGGCGCAATCATTAGCGCGGGGCGCAGATTGACCGGGCAACGCTTGATGAATTGCACCCAGGCCAAACGCGCGGCCCGCGAATATTTGAGCGGTGTGGCTTGAAAAATGCGGCTGTTGAGTCCGTCAAACGGGTCGTAACCGGCATAGTCACGCGCTTTGCACCATTCCGCGAGGGCGTCGTAGGTCTGGCAGAGTTCTTGGTTCATCGGGCGAAAGAATTCGTAGCGTCAAATCGTGTCCGCGTCAAGCCGTCGAAGGGGTTAAACGGTTGTTGCGAACGGGTGTTAAAGCTTGTTTCGTGGTAAAATTACGCTTTGCCGCCACACTGATTTTACCATGCTGTTAGAGTCTATCGAAGCCTATAATTTCCGCAACCTGAGCGGGCGCGTGGCGTGGGGCGCAGAATTGAACATCATCTGCGGCCCGAACGGGCAAGGCAAAACTAACTGGCTGGAAGCGATTTATTTGCTGGCAACGACGAAATCGTTCAAAACCCAGCATTGGCAAGAGGCAATTCGCTTTGGCGAACAGGAAGCCTCGGTGCGTGGAGTGGTCAGCCGCGCCGAAGATTTACAACGCGAACTAAGCGTCACGCTGCAAGGCGCTAGTAAAACCATCGCCGTCAATGGCAAGCGCGAACCTATCGCCGGTTATCTGTCCCAACTGCACGCCGTTTCGTTCACGGCAGACGAGTTGGAAATCGTGCGCGGGATGCCCGAAGCGCGGCGCAAGTTCCTTGACCGGGGCGCGGTCTCGCTTCATCCAGCTTACGTCAAAACGCTATCCGATTACAATCGTGTTTTGAAACAAAAAAACCGTCTGCTGCGCGATGCTCTCGACGGCGGCTTTTCTTTGGCTAAAACGGCGGAGTTACTCGCGCCCTGGAACGCTCAACTCGCGCGTTACGGCGCGGAAATGCACGCGGCGCGTAATGATTATGTGGCGCGGCTCAACGCGGTCTTGGAAAAACGTCTCTTTGGCAATGAAGAGGTTTCCATACAATACCTTTCGTCGTTTGCCGGCAAGGGCGACTTGAGCGATTTCCCGGCTCTTTTCAGCGAGCGTTTACAATTTCGTATGCCCCAGGAATTGGCCGCCGGTCACACGCTTATCGGGCCGCATCGGGATGACTTGGAGATACTTTTCGACGGGCGCGATTTACGCACTTTCGGGAGTTCCGGCCAACAGCGTAGTGCTTTGATATTACTTGACTTAGCGGCGATTTCGGTGTATCATTTGCAGCATGGTGAGTACCCGCTTTTCCTCATTGACGATGTGGACGCAGAACTTGATTACCAGCGCATCGGAAGGCTCCTGGAACACCTTGCGGGGCGCACCCAGACCTTCATCACGACCTCTAAGGAAAGTCTCGTGCAACAGTTTGGAAACGGGGCGCAGATTTATGAAGTCAACGCGGGAACAGCGCAGGGAATAACCACGGTTGTACGAGGGTAGGAAGCAATGGCTTACAACAGTTTTACATTGAAAAAGGCGGTCACCAGTTTTAATTTGGACTTACAAGAAACTGAGCGCACTTTCGCGGGGCGGGCGGCGGTTCCGATTAGCCGGCATTTGGTGGAAACTTTAGCCGAAAACGTGCCGTTGGCGTTGGCGATGAACACGGAAAAAGCCCGCTCTGAATTGATTATCGCCAATGTTTTGCTAGAAGTGAGGCGCATCTTTGAACGGCGCATCAGCCTTTTTTCGGGCATCGAATTTAATGTTGACCGCGCCAACAACTTAAATGGTTTCTGTGATTTCATCATCGGATTATCGCCTAGACAACTAATTTTGGCGGCCCCGGTGATTGCCATCGTGGAAGCCAAAAATGAAAAGATTCTGGCTGGTTTAGGGCAATGTATCGCGGAAATGGTCGCAGCCCGCAAATTTAACCAGCAGGAAAATTCGGTGGTTGAGCGCATTTATGGAGTTGTGACTTCGGGAAACTTTTGGCGGTTTCTGAAGTTGGAAAACGAGACCCTGACGGTTGACTTAGATGACTACCACATTGACCAAGTAGAAAAAATTGTCGGCGTTTTGTGCGCGATGGTGCGCCAGGAAGCCTGATTATGAGGTTAATTAAAATATAACTTATGGATATGTTTGAAGAAGAAAATACTGAACAACTGACCGCCAGCGCAGCAGCGGGCGTCTCGCCGGCGGGCGGCAATGGCGATTACGGCGCGGATTCCATCACGGTCCTGGAGGGCCGCGACGCCGTGCGCAAACGCCCCGCCATGTACATCGGCTCAACCGGCGACCAGGGGCTGCATCATCTTGTTTATGAAGTCGTAGATAATTCTATAGACGAAGCCTTGGCGGGCTATTGCGACCTCGTGGAAGTGGCGATTCATTTGGACGATTCAATAACAGTGGTGGATAACGGGCGTGGCATTCCAACCGATATTCACACCGAGCAAGGCCGTTCGGCGGCGGAAGTAGTGATGACCATTTTGCACGCGGGCGGCAAGTTTGACTCTAATTCTTACAAAGTTTCCGGCGGCTTGCACGGCGTTGGCGTTTCGTGCGTCAACTTTCTCTCCGAGACGTTGCGCCTCGAAATTTGGCGCGAAGGCCATACTTACGAACAGGAATACGAGGCCGGCATTCCGCTCTATCCTTTGAAACAGACCGGCACGACCAAACGGCGCGGCACTAAAGTCACCTTCAAACCGGACGCAGAAATCTTTGATGTCAGTGAATTTAGCTTTGAAAAGCTGTCTGAGCGTTTGCGCGAAAAGGCGTTTTTGAACAAAGGCATCCGTATCTCAATCAAAGACGAACGCGGCGAAGTCGAGCGCAGCCACGAATTTTATTATAAGGGCGGCATCGCTGAATTTGTCCGCCATTTGAACAAGAATAAGTCTGTGCAACACCCCGAACCGCTCTATTTTGAACAGATAAGCGATACTCTCGGCATCGAAATCGCGCTCCAATACAACGACAGCTACGACGAAAAGGTCTTCACCTTCGCCAACAACATCAACACGGTTGACGGCGGCACGCACCTTTCCGGCTTTCGTTCGTCGCTCACGCGCACCATCAATGCCTACGCCCAATCTTCGGGCCTGGCGAAAAACTTCAAAACCGCTCTCTCCGGCGACGACGTGCGCGAAGGCTTGGTCGCCGTAATTTCCGTCAAATTGCCACAACCGCAATTTGAAGGCCAAACCAAAGGCAAACTCAATTCCGACGTAAAAGGCCAAGTGGAATCATTTCTCAACGAGAAGATGAGCGAATTCTTCGAGCAAAACCCCAACGTCGCCAAGCGCATCGTGGGCAAAGCCGTGGATGCCGCCCGCGCCCGTGAAGCCGCCCGCAAAGCGCGCGAAATCGTCCGCAAAAGCGCGTTGGGCAGCACCATGCTCCCCGGCAAACTCGCCGATTGCCAGGAAAAAGACCCCGCCCAATGCGAAATCTATATCGTCGAAGGGGATTCCGCAGGGGGCTGTTTTCATGGCGAAACCCTTGTGGCTCTTGCAGATGGACGCAATTTGAGTTTCACCGATTTGGTTGCTGAACAAGCGGAAGGCAAGGAAAATTTCTGCTACACCATTCGCAAAGACGGCACGATTGGCCTGGAACGCATTATCAACGCCCGCGTCACGAAAAAGGACGCGGAAGTGATTCGTGTAACTTTTGACAATGGCGAAAGCGTGGTTTGCACTCCCGACCACTTATTTATGTTGCGCGATGGCAGTTACAGAGCAGCCGAAAATCTCACTCAAGATATTTCGCTAATGCCGCTTTATCGCAAATTGTCGGACATCAAAGAGTCGGGCATCACGATTAACGGTTACGAAATGGTTTGGAATCCGCGCAGTGATTCGTGGCTGTTCACTCATTTGCTGGCAGATTGGTATAATCGTTGGCAGAAGGCTTATGCAGAAACTGATGGCGACCATTGCCATCATGTTGATTTCAATAAATATAATAACAATCCAACCAACCTGCGCCGTCTGCCCGCCAATGAACATTTGGCTTTGCATCGCGCCCATCTGAGCCGCACGTTGCACCGCCCGGATGTAATTGCTAAATGCCGCGAAATCCACCAAAGCGACGATTTCCGCTCACGCATGAGCGAACGCATGAAACAGCCGGAAACGCGCCAAATCATGTCGGAAAATGCCAAAGCGCAGTGGGCCAATGAATCTTACAAGGCTTACATGACGCAAAAATGGCGCGATTTCTACGAGTCTAACGAAGAATACCGTGAGCAAAACAGAGAGCAATTGAATCGCGCCCAGCAAGAATACTGGGGCGATGAGACTAACCGCCAGGCACAATCAGAACGAGTTCGCTCTTATTTTGCGAACAACGAGGAAGCCCGCGCCACTCATTCGCAAATTGCTCAAGAGCAATGGCAAGATGAGTCTTTGCGCGAATGGCGGCGCGGGAAAACTAAAGAACAATGGACGCCGGAATTCCGCGCCAAGCGCAAAGATACGCTAAACCAAACTTACTATCGGAAAACGCTTTCCACTCTCAAAGGCTTTGCTCAAGCGGGCGAGCTAAATTTGGCAGAATATCAAGCCCACCGTTTGGCGACCCGCGATAAATCGCTACTACGCTTCGACAAATTTTGTGCCAGATACTTTGCCGGCAGCGAAACAAAGGCGTTAGAAGCTGTTGCCAACTATAACCATCGCATCGTGAAAATTGAGCGGTTAGATGAACGCATTGATGTTTACGACATCGAAGTTCCCGGCACACATAACTTCGCGTTGGCGTGCGGTGTGTTTGTCCACAACAGCGCGAAGCAGGGCCGTGACCGCAGATTTCAGGCGATTTTGCCGCTCAAGGGCAAGATTCTTAATGTCGAGAAGGCGCGTTACGACAAGATGTTGAGTCACGGCGAAATCAAGACGCTCATTACTGCGCTTGGCACGGGAATTGGCAAAGAAGACTTCGATGTCAGTAAATTGCGTTATCACAGAATCTTGCTAATGACGGATGCTGATGTTGATGGAAGCCACATCCGCACGCTTTTGCTGACCTTCTTTTACCGCCAGATGCCGGAGTTGGTGGAAAACGGCCACATCTACATCGCGCAGCCGCCGCTTTACAAAGTCAAGCGCGGCAAAAAAGAGGAATATATCAAAGATGAACGCGCGATGGTGCGTAACATGATGCGGCAAGGCACCAACGATGTGAGGGTCACGGTTAAAGCGACGGGCAAAGTTATCGAAGGGCGCGAACTGACCAAACTGTTGGAGCAAATGGTTGAGTTTAAGCGCTTTGCCGACCGCACCTCGCGGCGTTTGGGCGGCGATATACGGATGCTTAACGCGATATTGCACGGCTTGGCCGGGCCGCAAGGCGTGTTACAGACGGAGAAAACCACCCTACGCGGCGTCTTCAAAAACACCGACTTGTTGGTGCGCGTGGAAACCGCGCTGGCTGATTATGGCTACAATACGGAACTAACGCCCGACGAAGAACACGGACTCGGCGAAATTGAGGTCGAAACCAGCAACGGCAATACCTTCACCATTGACTGGAACTTCGCCAGTTATGTCGAATTCCAAAAGGCCGTCGAACTCTACCGCACATTGGAGGAAGAACTCGCCGCGCCTTTCGTCGTCGAAAGCGGAACGTCGCAAGAGGTTGCCACCCGCGAGGAACTGCTTGAATTCGTCATGGCCGCCGCCAGAAAAGACCTGACAATTCAGCGTTACAAAGGTCTGGGCGAGATGAACCCCGAACAGCTTTGGGAAACCACGATGGATCCTGACAAACGCACACTGTTACAGGTGAAGATTGACGACGTGGTGGAAACCGACCAGATTTTCACTGTCCTGATGGGCGACGCCGTCGAACCGCGCCGCAAGTTTATCGAAGACAACGCGCTGGACGTGAAGAACTTAGACGTTTAAGGTGACTTTTATGCAACATCAGATTGAAACACGGGTTGAACCAACCGGAACTATCACACTGCACAATCTTCCGTTTCACGAAGGAGAAAAAGTTCTGGTGGTTATCACTCCACAACCGCAGAGCGACGAGAACACGGCGTATCCTTTGCGCGGGTTGCCGGTATGTTACGAAAACCCGTTTGACGCGGTAGCGGAAGACGATTGGGGCGCGTTGCAGTGATTATTCTGGACACGCACATCTGGATTTGGTGGGTGCACAACGACCCACTGCTCCCGCCGGAGATGGCGCGGGCCATCAAAGCGCATGAAACGACAGGCTTGGGCGTCAGCGCAATTTCTTGTTGGGAAGTGGCGAAACTGGTTGAGTATAATCGCCTCACGCTTCCATTTCCGGTCAAAGATTGGATGAAACTGGCGTTATCCTATCCGGGCCTACGCCTTTTGGAACTTAGCCCGGAGATTGCCGTCGCATCCACGCAGTTGCCGACGCCGTTCCAGAAAGACCCGGCTGACCAGATAATCGTAGCAACTGCAAGGGTTTACGATGTTCCGCTCGTCACTTGCGATGGCAAAATACGCGCTTACCCGCACGTTCAGCTTGCGCCATAAAGCCTCGCTTCATCGAAGACAATGCGCTGGACGTGAAGAACTTAAAGGCCGCAACGCGGCAGCAGGCAGCAGGCAGCCAGCAGCAGGCAGTAAAAGGCCACGTTGCGCTGACACAGGCGCGAACCGCCGCCGCCGAAGTCTGCGCCAATGGCTTTCCGGCGCGCTTCGCCAGTAGCAACATCTGTCTTTTTCTACTGCCTACTGCCTACTGGCTTCGACGTTTAGAGGAGTGATATGGCGTTTACCGATTTCAAGACGATTGGCGATGTGCAAGAGCGGTTTTCCGTCAAGTATCAGGCAGCGCATTTTGTTCCAGCCAACCCGCTTGAGCCGAGCCGCGAACTCGTGAATGAGATTGCGTTTGTCGAGCAATACATTGACACGCGCGTTTCGGAGTTTGCCATTCGTGAGAGCCTGATTTTTCCGGTATTGAAGGAAGCTTACCGCAAATATGCCGAAAGGTTTTCGCTGTGGAGCCATCGTTTTATCAAATACGACGATGTTTTGGTTGGCACGCCGGATTACTTTATCTCCAAACGCTCGGAGTTGGGCAAAACCGTGCTGGGCAAGCCTTTGCTGTTGTTAGCCGAAGCCAAAAAGAACGACTTTGACGAAGGCTGGGCGCAATGTCTGGCCGAAATGATTGCAGCGCAGAAACTCAACGGCAACGATTTGACCATTTACGGCTTGGTCACGGACGGCCAAGTCTGGCAATTCGGGAAATTGGCGCAAGACGTTTACACCTATAACGAAAAGCTGTTTACGCTGGACGAATTAGCCGAACTCCTCGGCGCATTAGATTACGTCCATGAGAAGATGGCAGAGCAAATTGAAGATTAATTTTTTAGCGACGCCGTCGAACCGCGCCGCAAGTTTATCGAAGACAACGCGCTGGACGTGAAGAACTTAGACGTTTAGAAAGGAAAAGCCGATGGACTCTTTGAAAATCATTATTGAAAAACACGCGGACGGCTACGTTGCCTATCCTTTGGGGTTGAAAGGCGTAGTTGTGGGCGAAGGCGACACCTACGACGAAGCCTTGTCCGATATTAAATCTGCTGTCAAGTTTCACTTGGAAACCTTTGGCACGGAGATGCTGGAAAGCGGAGAATCACCTGTTCTCGAAGCCTTCATAGCCGAGGCGAGGCTGGCGGCGTAATGGCGAAATTTCCCATTGACCCGCCGAAGCACAAAGTCCTCAAGACGCTTGGATTGCTTGGGTTTATAGTTGTTCGGGAGCGAGAGCATATCGCTTTGGCGCGTGACAATGGCGACGGCACGGAAACGCCTCTGACCATGCCCAATCACGCAAAAATAAAAGGCTCTACCTTACGAACAATTTGCACTCAAGCCGGCATTAGTCGTGACGATTTTTTGCGAGCCTACGAAAAAAACTAAGGTTTCGCCGGCTGGTTTAGCTGCGCTGCCGCTTCATCGAAGACAACGCGCTGGACGTGAAGAGCTTAGACGTTTAAGCGTAATTTGTCGTTAAACCCATAATTAGGGTAATAGGTTCAGCCCATGATGAATCTCCTCTTAGTTGGCATATTAACCTGTGCGGTAGCAGTTCTGGCCCAGGCACAAACTGCTACCGTAACGCCGCAAGAAGTCTCATTTCCTACTCAGGATGGCGGGCTTATTTACGCTAATCTGTATGGAAAAGGCGAGCGCGGCGTGGTGCTGGCTCATGGAGGCCGCTTCACGAAAGAGAGTTGGGAAAAGCAAACGCCTGTTTTAGTTGAGGCCGGTTTTCGTGTTTTGGCAATAGATTTCCGTGGACGCGGCAAGTCACGCGGAGGAAATGAGGCGCAGTCCGCTGATGGCGGGGTGGGCTTTGACGTTTTAGCGGCAATTCGCTATCTGCGGCGAAGCGGCGTAAAAACTGTTTCAGTGGTTGGGGCCAGTTTCGGCGGCGGCGCGGCGGCAGAAGCCGCAATTGAGGCTAAGAAGGGTGAAATAGACGGATTGGTTCTGTTGGCCCATTCGCCGATTACTCATCCCGAAAAGATGAAAGGCCGGAAACTCTTCATTCTCGCCCGCGATGATTTCAGCGGGGATAACAAAATACCGCGCCTGCCAAAGATTCGTGAGCAGTACGAAAAAGCGTCAGGGCCGAAGGAGTTGGTGCTGCTGGAAGGTTCGGCCCACGCCCAGTTTATTTTCGAGACGGAACAGGGAGAGCGTTTATTGTGTGAGATTGTGCGTTTTCTTTTAGCTCGTTAAAAAAGTGAAAGGCGCAGGTTTATGAATAGTTTGCGCGACTCCCCGCCACACCCCGCAAATGATTGCCGCATCAGTTTGAGACGAATTATCCAAGAGGTCTGACTAATTAGCCATGAAAAAAGCTGTCAAGCATATTTTCCGAGCCGTGATTTTATTATCCGCGCTCTTTCTTTTCTGGCACAGTGCAGCCGCGCAGGGGCAATACCGCGCTTTTTGGGCTGACACTTTTAACACCGCGCTCAATAATCACAATGACATTGTGACGGTGGTTAATCAGGTGAGGGCCGCCAAGTGTAACGCGATTTTCGCGCAGGTTAGGCGGCGCGGCGATGCCTGGTACTTAAATTCAGTTGAACCAAAGCCCGATTTTGTCAATATCGTGACTGGTTTCGACCCCTTAGCCGACCTCATCGCGGAGGCCCATGCCAACGGCATCGAGATTCACGCCTTTGTTATCGCGGGCGCGGCCTGGAACAAAAACCCGACGCTGCCGGTTTCGACTACTGGCGGGCCGCCTTCCACGCCGAACCACGTTTTCAACCTGCACGGCAATTTCAACGCCGCCACGGGCGCGATTGACGGCGGCCCCAACAATTGGCTGACGCGCACGCTCTTGCCCGACCAAACCGGCATCACTTTTGGCGGCTATCGTTTCGGGGCTGAGTTCTGGCTGGATTTCGGGCATCCGGGCGCGGCGGAATACACGGTTGACGCGCTAACGCACCTCGTCCGCAGCTACGATTTGGACGGTTTGCACCTTGACCGCATTCGTTACCCGGAACTAAACGTCACGGGCCAGACGCCTTCTAGCGGCGTGAGCATTGGTTATAACGACACCAGCGTGGCCCGTTTCCAACGCCGCTATGGTCTGCCCGCCGGCGCGATTCCGGCGCAAAATGACGCCAATTGGTCACAATGGCGGCGCGACCAGGTAACGAATCTGGTGCGCCGCATTTACCTCAACGCCGTCGCCGTCAAACCGAACATCAAAATCTCCGGCGCGTTTATCTCTTTCGGCGGCGGCCCGACTACGGAAGCCTCTTGGAATTCGGCGGAAGCCTACTGGCGCGTCTATCAGGATTGGCGGGCGTGGACTGAGGAAGGCATCATAGATATAGCCGCGCCAATGGTTTACAAGTCCGAACACACAGCTTCGGGCGCGCTCGCCTTTGACCAATGGGCTGAGTGGACAAAGAATCACCAGTACAGCCGCGCCGCCGTGATGGGTAACGGCAATTTGCTCAATGGTATCGAAGGGACGCTCCGGCAGACGCGCCGCGCCTTCGCGCCTTCGACGACGGGTAACACCGCGAAAGGCGTAATTTTCTTCTCGCAAGCCACGAATAATGTGGCGGTTACGGCTAATCCATACTCGTTCCCGCCCAGCCAAAACACGCCGGCGCGTCCCTTTGCCGAATTCGCGGCGGGACTCACGACGGGCCGTTCGGTTGATGGCGCAACGCAATACGAGGACACCGCCGCCAACCCCGTCGCGGTCTTTGCCAACACCGCGCCAGTACCGCTACTGCCCTGGAAAACCAACCCGCAACTCGGTCATTTAATGGGCTTTATCTTCGACGAAAGCGGCCAGCCCGTTGACGCCGGCGCGGTAGTAATCGAACGCATCGCTACATCGGTCAACAAAAAATCCAAATTGCAGATACGAAATACCAAAGGCCCGACGCGCACCGTTGTTAATACGGCGACGGACGGCGGCGGTTTTTACGGCGGCGTGGATTTAGACCCCGGAACTTATCGCGTGACGGTGACGCCCATCGGCCAGGCCCCTTACATCGCGCCCAACGCGCTGGAAGTGAGGGCCGGGCAAGTAACGCGGCTCAACGTCAATATCAACCGAAGTGGTACCCCTTTTTTTCAATTCGGAGCAAGCGGGTTTCAGGTCACCGAAAGCGCGGGCCGCGCGCGCGTCAGCGTCGCGCTAACGGGAATATTCAGCGGCCCGGCGGCGGTTGATTTCGCCGTCACGGACGGCACGGCGCAACAGCGCGCCGATTACACTATCACCAGCGGCACGCTCAATTTCGGGGGCGCGGCGGCGCGTCAAGACATCGAATTATTGATTGTTGATGATGTTTACGACGAACCGCACGAAACCGTCACGATAACCCTCAGTAACGCCACCGGCGCGATTATTTCCGGGCCGGCCAGTATTACCTTGACCATTCTGGACAACGATAACCAAACGCCCACGACAAACCCCATTGACGCCACGCAATTCTTTGTCAATCAACACTATCTGGACTTCTTGAGCCGTGCGCCGGACGCGGGCGGGCTGGAATTTTGGACGGGGCAAATAACGCTCTGTGGCATAGACCTGGCCTGTCTTCAGCGTCGCCGAATTGACGTGAGCGCGGCCTTTTTTGTCGAACTGGAATTTCAGGAATCGGGCGCGTTTGTCTATCGGCTTTACCGCGCCGCGTTTGGCAACACACAGCCGTTCCCCAATCCCGACATCGGCCCGCCGGGCGGCAGCGTGCCGGCTTCCGCGTTACCCGCTTACGCCAAGTTCTCGCCCGACCGCGCCCGCGTGGTGGGCAGCGCAACGCTTGAACAAGGTAAACTAGCCTTTGCCAATCTTTTCGCCAGCCGTAACGAATTTACCTCGCGCTATCCGGCTTCGCAGACGCCCGCGCAATTCGTGGACGCGCTTCTGGCGACAGTAAACACCGCCGCAAACCTGACTTTCGACGCCGCCACGCGGCAGAATTTTATCAACGACGCCACCACTTCACGCGGATTGATGCTGAAAAATCTGGCCGATAACGCCGCCTTCAAACAGGCTGAATTCAATCGCGGCTTTGTTTTGACGCAGTATTTTGGTTACTTGCGGCGCGACCCGGACATCGCCGGCTATAATTTCTGGCTGGGCGTTATCAACGGACAGCCGCAAAATGTGCGCGGGATGGTTTGCGCCTTTATCACATCCGCAGAGTATCAACTGCGTTTCAGCCCCGTCGCCACGCGCAGTAACGCGGACTGTAACTAAGTGGGGAATGGGGAATAGGGAATGGGGAATAGGGAATAGGGAATGGGGAGAAACGCGCTGCGTCCTCGCGCTGCTTTCATCTTTTCTTTTGTCGCGCCTTCTCCGCTTGAGGTTATGCGTCTATAATCCGCTCTTTGGTTTAGGGAGAGCATTTATCCATGGGATTTTTTTGGAGACGCAATAAAGACAAATACACTACGCTGGGGTTGAACGATTTAGGCCCCGCGCAACCGCAAGAACCGGCCCTGGCCCCGCCGTTACCTGTCATCCAACCCGCGCCGGTTATCGTCGAAACTGCGCCGCCCGCGTCCGTCATGGCAGAAACACAGTCACCTGCGCCGGTTGTGGCAGAAACGCCGCTTGCCCAGCCGCCGCCAGCCGCGCCGGTTTTTACGCCGCCCGTTGCTGAAACAGAACCCGTCGCGCTAACACCCGCCCCGGAAGTTGCGCCGGCGCCGGTCACACCGCCGCCGGTTGTTGTCGCGCCGCCCGTTTTGCCGACTGCCACTGCTACGGCCCCTCGTTCTTCCTTTTCCTCGTCCATTTTGGGCTTGGATTTGTCAATGGAGGAGTTACAGGAGCGCGAGGCGGCGTTGGAACAGGAATTCAGCGCGCGTTTTCGCAAGGCGGTGGCGAAAACCCGCGAATCTTTGGGCGGCAGTCTCGACAGTATTTTCCAGAGCCGCAAGAAGATAGACGACGAATTGCTGGACGCGCTGGAAGAAGCCTTGATTTCAGCAGACATCGGCGTTTCTACTACCGTTGATATTCTCGATAAAGTGCGGCGCGGCGTCTCGCGTGAGCAAATCAAGGATTTGGACGCGCTCAAACAGGCCATCAAAGACGAACTGTTACGCATCTTACTGGCTTCCGAAAAAAGCGGCGTGGCGTCGGAATTAGCGGTGGACACTGCGGTTAAGCCATATGTGATGATGGTGGTGGGCGTCAACGGCGTGGGCAAAACGACGACCATCGGCAAACTCGCCAGCCGCATCAAGGCCGAAGACAACGATATACTCATCTGCGCCGCCGACACCTTCCGCGCCGCCGCGTCCGACCAATTAGCGATTTGGGCGACACGGGCGGGCGTGCCTCTGATTCAACAAAAACAAGGCACAGACCCCGCCGCCGTGCTGTTTGATTCATTGAAATCCGCCAAGGCGCGTAATTCCGACGTGCTTATCGTGGACACGGCGGGCCGGCTGCACAATAAGTCCAACCTGATGGCGGAATTGGAGAAAATGAAGCGCGTCGCGGCCCGCGAAGTGCCGGGCGCGCCCCACGAAACTTTACTTGTCGTGGACGCCGTGACGGGGCAAAACGGCCTGGAACAAGCCCGCCAATTCCTCAAAGTCGCCGGCATTACGGGCCTCGTCCTGACCAAACTCGACGGCACGGCCAAAGGCGGCATCGCCGTCGCCATCGCCAAAGAGTTAAACCTGCCCATCCGCTACGTCGGCATCGGCGAACAGGTGGACGACCTCGTGGTTTTCGACCCGCAAGAGTATGTCAATGGCTTGTTCAATTAGCTGAAAAGGCTTACGGCGTGCGAAAAAAAATACTACCGCTTTCCGATGACGGACAAGAGGCGTCCGGTTTTGCCGCGCCGCGCTTTTTCGCGGCGGTAAGAGAAAAACAAATCGGTGCGGCACATGGTGCACAAAGGCGCGGCGTAGATGTTGGCTGCGGGCACGCCGGCGTCGGCTAATTGTTGGCGGTTGGCGCGGTGGAGGTCAATGTGGGCGTGGCCGCCGTGATGTTCGTTGAAGAGCGCGTCGGCGTAAGTGAATTTCTCCGTAAAGGCGGCAATTACTTCCGGCCCGATTTGGTAACAACAAGCCAAAGCCGCCGGGCCGATGGCGGCGTGTATGTCTGCCGGCTGCGTGCCAAATTCGTCGCGCATTTGTTTAAGCGCGTGACCGAGAATGCCGCTTTGCGTGCCGCGCCAACCGGCGTGGACGGCGGCAACTGCGCCCGTCGCGGCGTCGCCCAACAAAACCGGCACGCAATCGGCGGTTTTGACGCCAACGAGTAAACCCTTCTGTTGCGTTATCACGGCGTCGCTCTTTTCTTTGTCGCAACGCTCATCCGGCACATTCCTGGCCACGCGCACATCCGTTCCGTGCACTTGCCAACTTGCTGCGAGTGACCAACCGCCGCCGAGAACCGCGAAGAAACGGCGTCGGTTTTCGTGGATATTTTCCGCCATATCATCGTCAAAGCCGGCCAGATTGAGGTCGTCCTGCGGCATTGCGCTGACGCCGCCGAGCCGCGTCGAAAAACCGGCGGTGAAACCAACAGCTTCCAGTGGCGGACAACAAAGTACGCGCACGCCGTCTTTGGCGCGCCATTGCCAGCCGGCTTGTTGTAAACTAGGGGGCGTGATTATATCCATTGGCATAGACCTCGTTGAAGTGGCGCGGATGCGCGAAACCCTGGCGCGTACAGCGCGTTTTCAAGAGCGTGTGTTCACAAAGCGCGAACGCGATTATTGCGCACAGCGCGGAGCCGTCGCAGCCCAGCATTATGCCGCACGCTTCGCCGCAAAGGAAGCCGTTTTGAAGGCTTTGGGCACAGGTTGGCGCGATGGCATCGCCTGGCACGACGTAGAAGTTGCCAATGAAGAGAGCGGCAAACCCTATTTGTTGATAACCGGCAAAGCGCGGGAAGTCTATGACAGTCTTGGGGTTGTAGCGGCGCATCTGTCGCTTTCGCATACCGCCGAACACGCCATTGCGCAAGTGGTTTTAGAAAAATGAGGCTAAAAATTAAGACGGGCGCGGCGACAATTCTTTGGCGGCGACACGACGCGCTGGCGGGTTTACCGATTTGTCGGGGCGTGTATTCACGACGGGCGGAGCTAAAATAAGCGGCGGCGTGACGGGCCGGGCCTGGGGCGGCGGCACAGACTTAGGCGGCTGAACGGGCTCGTTGACAGGCTGTGTGACCGGGGCTTTGACCGGCGGCGCGGTTGTCTCCGGCGCGGGGGCGGGCGGCAAAGCTGGTGCTTTGGACGGAAAAGGGACTATGTTTTTACCCGACGAGGTGGACAGCATGATAATCGGTTTGGCAGGTTCCGTTTTTCCGGCAAGAGTTGCGTTGGTGTGTTGTGCGCATTCTTCCGCCGGCACCTGGTCAAGCAACAAGGCGGTTTCAGCGTGCCGTTCACAATAGCCGTTGGCGAGTTTGCTGTTATCCAAATCAACCTTGAACAGCCGCACCTCTTCCGGTTTGCTAAATTGTTCGCCGCCGAAAGTTCTAATCGCCGTCGCTTCTTTGATGAACTCCGTCCAAACCTTTAAGGCCAAGTCCGCGCCGTTTTCCGCCAACGGGCTGTTATCATCGTGGCCCAACCAGACAGCGCAGACCAGACTCGGCGTGTAACCGACGAACCAACCATTGCGAACCGTGCCGTTTTTGCCGGCGAGGGCCGTTTTTTTATCAATCGCGGCCCGCGCCTCTTTCCCGGCCCCTTCTTCCATCACCGCTTGGAGCGTGTGCGTAATCATGTAGGCCGTTGCCGGCGAAAAGACTTTTTCCGGCGTGTTGTCACTGGCGAAAAAAACGCTGCCGTGCGCGTCTAACGCTTGCACCAACACGCCGGAAGCCGCGCGCTGGCCGCCGTTCGGAAAAGCGGAATAGGCCGAAGCCAGTGCCAAAGGGGTGGCTTCATTGACTCCCAAAGCCAAAGCGGGGGTCAGGTTTTTCTGCGGTAAACCTACGCGATTCGCGGTGTTGACAATCTTATTCAACCCGGTACGGAGACTGACATCAGTGGTTACAACATTGAGCGAACTGACCAAACCATCGCGTAACGGCACGGCACGGTTGGCGTAAGCGTTATTCTCATTGACCGGCGTATAGGCGGCGTTTTCATAAGTGAAAGTGCGTGGCGCGTCGTTAAACGGTTCTAATTGCGAAACGCCTTGTTCCAACGCGGTGGCATAAACAAACGGCAAAAATACGGCTCCGGGCGCACGGGCCACATCAGTCGCACGGTTGAGCGACGAAGCGCGGTAATCGCGCCCACCGACGAGCGCCACAATCTGTCCGGTTTTGGCATCCAGCGCAACCAACGCGCCCTGCGGCGGAAGCCCTTTATTGGTTTGGTCGAGTTGCGCTAAATGTTGCTGCAAAGTCGTTTCCGCAACGCGCTGGACATCCGGCTCAAGCGTTGTGTAAACACGCAACGAACCTTCGTCCGCGATGGGCGCGGCTTCCAGTTTATCGCTTATCAGGCGATTGGCGTAAGCGGCGAAATAAGGCGCGAGAGTAGTCGCCGGCGGCGTGTAAGGGGCTAAGGCCAACGCTTCCTGGTTGGCGGTAGTGGCTTCCGGGCCAGAGATTAGGCCAGCGTGGACTAATTCTGCGAGAACGGCGTTGCGTTGCGCCAAAGCCGCGTCCGGGCGGCGGTCAGGCGCGTAGCGTTGCGGGCTTTGGAGTAAACCAATGAGCGTTGCGGTTTCTGCCAAAGTCAGGTTAGCCAACTCTTTACCGAAGTATGCTGTGGCCCCTTGCGCAACCCCGTAGATAGCCGTCGCGCCGCGTTGTCCGAGATAAACTTCGTTACAATAAAGCGCGAGAATCTCTTCGCGGGATAGCTGTTTTTCTAACGCCAGGCCCAGTAAAGATTCGGTAAACGATCCACGCAGAGCGCGTTCCGGCAGCAGATAAGTATTGCGTGCGAGTTTTTGCGTAATGGTCGCCGTGTCGTTATTGCCCGGCCCCAAGTTGCGCCAAACCGCGCCCGCCGCGCTGCGCCAATCGGCACCGCGCCGCGTCAAAAAGTCCTTATCTTCAACGGCGACAATGCCTTTCGCCAACAAAGGCGGTAACTCTTGGTAAGTCAGGGCTTTGGTTGCGTCAGCGGCGGCGGCGTCATGCGCCAAAAGCTCCGGGTCGAGGCGGTAGCGATCGTAACTTACGCCGTCCGCGCTGATAATCTCCACGCTGTTTTTGGCGAAAGTTACTTCCACTTTGTCAGTGGCTTTCGCGCCTTCGTCAAGATAAGGGTAAAAGATTACGCTTTGGTCAGTGAGGGTGTAACAGCCGACGCTTGGCGCGTCACAGGCGATGTAACCGGCGCGTTGGAGCATCGCCTTCATACCGTCCGGCGCGAGTTCCTCTCCGGTAAAGATAGTGCGCGGGGCGGCGTAAAGGCCGGCGCGACTCTGCAAACGACCGGCAGCCACGCGCGCCTCAATCATTCGCGCATAATCTTTGTAAGAGCTAAAGAGATAAGCACCAAGCCCAACTAAACTAAGTAAAACCAAGCCTAAACCCGCGCCCAGAAAAGCGCGTCGCCGTTTTTTTCGTTCAGCCAGGCCCCACTCCTGCGCCGTGAAGCCCAAGTAGCCGAGAGCTTGCACAAAGCGTTCGCTGATAGTGGAGAAAATCTCGGCGATGAAAAGAATTACTGTTTCTGGCGGACTCATCGTAAATTACCCGGGCTGTGTCTTTGACGTAGAGGCGCGTGTAAGCGCGTGGCGATTGTTAGTAAAAGGTTAATCGTCAGGTATTTCTAGGAAATTGCCAGAGCGTAGGCCAATTGTCTGCAAAAAAACATTTTAGCGAGGGTGAAAACTTCCCGATGCGAGGTTTACGGCAAAGGCGAGAGGCGGCGGCGAGAGTCCACGCGCTTAGATTTACCGGTAAAAATCTGATACCACTTGGCCGGGATTTCCGGCGCGGTGAGGCGTTTGATGCGTTCCAGCGTGACGCGGGCCGCTTGTTCGCCGGCGGCGATAAACTCGGCAGCGCGGGTCATTTCATCCCAACGCAAATGGCCGATACGCGGGCTGATAACGATGTCGGCGTCTTCCAGTTGGCGTTCGGCGGCGGCGCGTTGGACAATCATCAGCGATTGCAGAATGACGCCGAAGGCTGACCGGGGTTCACCCATAAACTTCGCGCCTTCAGCATTTACGTCAACTGCAATAACGACATCGGCCCCCATTGCGCGCACCGCCGCCGCCGGAATGTTCTGCACTACGCCGCCGTCAATCAGTTGTCGCCCTTTGGCGTCAGCGACAGGAATGTACCAGCCAGGCAGGGTGCAACTGGCGCGGATGGCAAAGGCTAACTCGCACTCATCGCGTAAAATGACGGGTACGCCGGTGTGTAAATCAGTAGCGACGGCGGCAAAGGGGATGCGGCAACCGGCAAAGGTATTGACCGGCAGCATTTCGCGCAAATAATCCTCAAAACGGGCGTTGGATTGCACGCCCAAACGCGAAAGCGTCAGGTTGCCGACATCGCGCCAACGCATCTTGACGGCAAAATCCGCCAACTGTGCCGGCGTCATCCCTGCCGCGTAAGCCCCGCCGACAATCGCGCCGGCAGAAGTTCCGGCAATAAAATCAAGTGGGATGCCCTGTTCTTCCAGCACGCGCAACACGCCGACATGAGCCATCCCACGCGCCGCCCCACCCGACAACGCCAAACCTACCAATGGCCTCTCGCTTGGCACTTCTTTATTTGCCATATTCAGCGATAACCTCAATTGCGCCAACGATATTACGATTAAATTCAGTCAATTCAGCAGCCGGAATCCAATACTCCTGGTGAATGGCCCCGCCAACCGTTTGTGCCTCATAACTCGCCAGGTAATCAGCCCGCACGCGGAAACGAGTCACATAACCAACAGGCGGGTGGTTATGTTTAGCGTTCCAATCGCGGGCAATTTGCGTAGCGTAATCTTCGTTTAGAACAGGGTAAAAAATGGGTTGTTCCGGCAAGCGCGGAGGAAACTCACGCCAGCCGCTAGCGGCAATCAAGTCCAACTCTTTTTGTCCGGTGGGACGGTAAAGCGTAATAGTAGCAACACTATTATTCATTAACTTAGGCGGCGTGTTCCATAACCTGCGCTAAAATTTCGATTCTGGCAATCGCCGCGCTCGGATAGTAACGCGCGCCGCATTGCGGGCAAACTTCCAATTCTAAGTTCTCAACGAAAAACCGTTGCCGACCCCAGCGTTGATAGTCGCTGACTAAACGGGTTACGGTTATCGTTCCGCATTTGTCGCAATCAAGATGTTTTCGTTCAGAGGGCATAGACTGTTATGATAAGCAAGTCACTGGTAAAGGTAAAGCGGCAAATAACTTCCAGCGCGTATCCGTCTAAAGCCGCGCCGACAACCGCATAGCGCGGTTCGCGTTCATCATGCTCGTAAATCTCCGCTACATGGCCTGTCAAAATAGCATTGAGCGCGTCATTCGGCGTGTAGCCGTCGTCAGGCAAACTTTTGTTGAGGGCATGATAGGTAAAAACGTAGTCGCCTTCGCGCACCTTCCGGCGAATACGGTTAATCAGAGGCATAAAATTGAGCGCAAAATAAGAGCTAAACCATATCGGTTACTTGCTTTTGCCGTCGAGTTTGGTTTTCAAACGCGCCGGGGCTTCTGGTTCAACCGTTAATTTGAGGGCTTTTTGCCAGGCGGCGCGGGCTTCGGCGGTTTTGCCGAGGCGTTGGTAAACATCGCCCAGATGCTCTTGCGTGGCTGCCGAGGTTGGATTGCGCCGCGCGGCTTCGCTCAGGTGGAGTTCAGCTTCGGATAGTTTGTCCAGCTTGAAATAGGCCCAGCCCAGACTGTCAAGAAACGAAGCGTTGCTTGGTTCAGCTTTGACGGCGCGTTGGATAAGGTCGAGGGCTTCGGCGATGCGTTCGTTTTGATCCAGCAAGAAATAACCCAAGTTGTTGAGCGCGGTAGTGTTATTCGGGTCTTGCGCCAACACGCGGCGCAACGAAGCCTCTGAGCCGGTGCGGTCGCCGGCGCGTTCCTGCGCCGTTGCCAGCACGAGCAGCGCGGTGCGCCGTAAACTTTGCGCTTGCGGCACATCGCTGGGGACGAGCGCGAGGGCTTTTTGGCCTGCTGCGACGGCTTCCGCGCCGCGCCGCGCCTGGGCGTAAATGATGGACAGGTAAATGTATTCTCCAAAGTCGTTAGGCTGTCCGGTGAGTCGTTCGCGGAGGAGTTTTGCGCCCTCGTCAACCCGGCCCAAATCGGTCAAAACCATTGCTTCAGAGCGGGCGAAACTCTCTTCTTGCGGATATTTAGCGCGGGCGGTACGGATGGCGGCAAGGGCTTCTTCGCGGCGGCCCGTGTCACGCAAGAGTTCCACCTGTTTTTCGTCGGCGGTGGCGTCGGTGGGGCCGAGCAGACGGCGCATCCGTCCGATAGTCGCCTCCGCTTCTTTGGTCAGCGCGCCGTTCTTTTGTAGTTCAAGAATACGGTCAAGCAGGTTGGCGGCGAATTCGCGCTGGTCTTCTTCTTGCAGCAATTCGTTGGCGATGCCGCGCTCTGTGAGCATCTCTTCATAGACTGCGACGGCTTCCGCGTTGCGCCCCGCGCCAGCGTAAAGCTGCGCCAGGCTGAGTTGAATGGCTTGGTGTTCGCGGTTGCTGGCCGGCGTTTTCTTGAGCACCTGGCGCAGTAAAGCGGCGGCTTCGTCGGTGCGTCCGGCGCGCTGCTTCATGCGCGCCAGCAAACGCACAAGTTCGGGCTTTTCAGGGTTGGCGGCGACGATGCGTTCCATCTCTTTCATGGCTTGCTGGTCGTCGCCCGTCGCTTCCAGCACGCGCACCAATTGACTGGCGTAATCCTCATTCTCGTCGTTAAGAGCCATCGCGCGGCGCACGGCGGCCAAGGCTTCCGGGCCGCGTTTGGCGGCGAGCAAGGCTTCGGCCAAGCGCGAATAGGCGATGTCCGGCGTTAGTGCGCGGTCGTTGGTGACGAAAGTGTAAAAGCGCGTGTCGGGGTTGGCGGGCAAGGCCGTCCAGCGCGTGAAGGCGTTGACCGCGTCTTCATTTTGTCCGGTGGCGAGAGATAACTCGCCGGTCAAGGCCCAGCCTTCGCTATCATTGGGCGCGAGGCGCGTAACTTGTGTCAGCGCAGCGAGAGCTTTGACGACGACGGAGCGATTGACGCGGCCATTGCGTAAACCACTGACGAGCGTGTAGTAACGGCCTAAAATTCGTTGCGCGCCGTAGTTACCGGGGCTGAGTTTAACGGCCAGCAAAGCTTCGCGTTCAGCGACGGCTAAATCCTGTGGCGGATACTCAAAGGCGAGACGCGCCAAAGCCGTGTGGCCTTCGGCGAAAGTCGGGTCAAACCGGACGGCTTCTTGAAACGCCAGACGCGCTTGTTGCACCAGTTGGTCAAACTTATCGTCCTCGCGGGCGTAGCGCAATTGCCAGATAGAACGCTGTCCTTCCAATAGTTTGGCGTAAGCCTGGGCGCGGGCCTCACGGGTGGGCGGCTGCGCCGGCGCGACGATTGGCGACGGTGTTGGTTTGGGTGGCGGCGGTTGAATCTGCGCCAGGCCAGGCCGCGTGACTGACACCAGCAACGCCGCCAAGAATGCGATTTTCGCGTAAGTTATTTTTTTCAAGCAACCCATCCTTATTTCCGCCTCGGCGGTTTTGCCATTCTAGCTAGTTTCTTGGATGAAAACAACGCCATCAACGCTGCCTCTTAAAACGAGGCGCAGCGCGATGGCGTTGCCGCCGCTTTTTAACTTTGAACATTGAACTTGAAACTTTGAACTTTCTGCTTACTGCGGCGATGTGCCGTTCGCTTTGGGCGCGGGCGGCGGCGGCGGCACGGGGCGACGGGGCGACGTAATCGCGTCAGGCACGGTCAGAGGAGGCAATTCGCCTTGCCGTTCGATGATGCCGTCAAGCAGGTCACGTCGCTCTTTGCTATGGTCTTTGTCCACCAAGACACCGCTTTTGTCCAC